>JACQZC010000027.1 GCA_016207905.1 Nitrospirota bacterium
AAGGCACGGACTTCGGTAAAATAACCAATGAGCAGGTGGCAATGGTAGCATCATTAATTAACACAAGGCCCAGAAAATGTCTGGGCTACAAGACGCCCCTTGAAGTCGCATCTGTTGCACTTCGAGATTGAATGTAGGAATGCCAAAAGACTATGCTATAGGAATAGACATCGGCGGGACAAACCTGAGAGTCGCATCAGTGTCGAGGGACGGAAGTATCATCAAAAAACTCAAGGAGCCAACAACGGACAATGTAAAAGACTCCATTAAGAAGGCAGTGGCAAGTCTTATGGACGATAATGTGGCAGGTATAGGCATTGGTGTTGCAGGCATCATTGACAGGAAAGCAAAAAGGATTATTGTATCGCCAAACATTCCATCCCTGAATGGTCAGGCTATGGATGACATAGCAGGTGGCGTGCCTGTGGTCGTTGAAAACGATGCCAACGCAGCCGCACTCGGAGAAAAGCATCTCGGTGCAGGAAAAGACTTTAATAACTTCATCCTCATGACCTTGGGCACAGGCATAGGAGGTGGAATCATCTATGGAGGAAAACTTCTGAATGTAGCATCCGAGGTTGGACATATGAGCTTAGAAAGTGCTGGACAGAAATGCCCATGCGGCAATAACGGATGCCTTGAGCTTTATGCCTCTGCCAGAGCCATAACGGGTTTTGTCACAAAGGCAATAGAGAAAGGCACAGAGAGCATCCTTAAGGATTATTGTTCGGGCAATATATATAAACTCACCCCAGAGGATGTTTATAAAGCCGCATTCGAGGGTGACACCCTTTCCAGAGAGGCATTGAAAGAGGCAGGGAAATATCTCGGAGTGGGCATTGCAAACCTGATAAATATAATGAGCCCCGATGCCATCCTCCTTACAGGAGGACTTACAGGTGCATGGGATATTTATATAGCAGAGGCAATTAAAGAGGCATCGAAAAGGGCAATTAAAAGCCTGTTCGAGAAAGTCAGGATAATCCCTGCCCAGCTTGGAGACGATACAGGCATCTTAGGTGCAAGCCAATTAGTGTTTCAGGAGGAACACTCCCTACAATCGTGAAGATTATGCAGAGAAAACGAAAAAGAGTTATCTTCGAATATCTCGAGGCAATCGTCACTGCGCTCATCCTTGCCCTATTCATAAGGGCATACTTCGTTCAGGCATTCAAGATACCTACTGGCTCGATGATTCCAACACTGCTTGTCGGAGACCACATATTAGTCAATAAGATTATCTACGGAGTGAAACTCCCCTTTAGCGACAAGCACATCTTGGTCATCAAAAAACCAAAAAAAGGAGATATAATAGTCTTTAAATACCCGGAGGACCCCAAAAGGGACTTTATCAAAAGGGTTATTGCAACTGAGGGTGATGTAATTGAATCCAAAAATAAGGTAATATATGTAAATGGAAAGCTGGTTCAAGAATCCTATGTTCAACATGCAGACACCACAACAAGACCTGCTGGAATCGAGCCGAGAGATAACTTTGGACCCCTCATTGTCCCGAAGGACAGGTACTTTGTGATGGGAGACAACCGTGACCAGAGCTACGATAGCAGGTTCTGGGGTTATGTGGAATTTAAAGACATAAAGGGCAAGGCATTCATTATATACTGGTCATGGGATAGGGAAAAGAAACTTCCAAGATTTGGAAGGTTTGCCCATCTGGTGAACTGATGAAATGCTTTAGAAGATTAATCTGTCTATCGATAATAGGGCTTATCATATACTCAGGGGCTATGTTTGCAATACCTTATTACAGGCATTTTGCCTTTAAGTCGGATGCAGAGAGTATGATAAGATTTCCGATTTCACCTCAGGGTGACAATCGCTTGCAATTGATGCGTGAAAGGGCTAAAGAGCTCAAGGTTCCTTTAACAGAATCCGGGGTCGTTGTAACAGGCTCTGGCAATGACCTTAAAGTAACCTTCACATGGACAGAGACAGTCAATATCCTTAACATCTATAAGAAAAACTTAGACTTCACTGTCAAGGCAATCAGATAATGTTCACTGGCATCATAACAGGAATGGGCAAGGTGGTTTCATTCGCAAAAAAAGGTAAGACAGCAGTCATTACCCTGAAATCGGATATGTCTGATGTGAGTGTTGGCAACAGTATCTCTATAAATGGCACATGCCTTACAGTGACCAGTATCGAGAAGGGCATCATGAGCTTTGACCTTTCGGAGGAGACCCTCAAAAGCACAAACATGTCAGAGCTTAAAGCCGGAGATTCTGTAAACTTAGAGCCTTCGCTTTCTGCTAATGGCAAATTAGGAGGCCATTTTGTTACGGGACATGTGGATGGCATTGGAAGGATAAGGGCAAAGGTCAAAGAGGCTGACACAATGAAGATCGAAATAACTGTGGCAGAGCATGTGATGCTCCATTTAGTCAAAAAGGGCTCTGTGGCAGTGGATGGCATAAGCCTCACAGTGGTGGATGTCTTTAAGGACAGTTTTACAGTCGTTATAATACCCCATACTGCCTTAGTCACGACGATTGGCACTAAAGGGATAGGCTCAAGCGTAAACATAGAGACCGATATTATAGGGAAATATGTTTTAAGGTTTATGCAGAGGGAGACTGAAGAGGGCACCCTTATGAGCCGACTTGAAGAGGCAGGTTTTGTCGGAGGTAAAAGGTGATTGACAGGAATATAGCATTTAGCACCATAGACGAGGCATTAGAGGACCTTGTAAAAGGCAGGCTGATTATCCTCGTTGACGACGAGGATAGGGAGAACGAAGGGGACCTCTTTATAGCAGCAGAAAAGGTTACGGCTGAGGCAATAAACTTCATGGCTAAATATGGAAGAGGGCTTATCTGTCTGTCCCTGACGCCTGAGAGGGTTAGTAGCCTTAAACTACCAATGATGACTAATGAAAACACATCTACCTATGGCACTGCATTCACTGTCTCGATAGAGGCTAAAAAAGGTGTGACAACCGGAATCTCGGCACATGACAGGGCAAGAACAATCCTTACTGCAATAGACCCTGAGACTAAACCAGAAGACCTCACAAGACCGGGTCATATCTTTCCCCTGAGGGCAAAGCCAGGAGGTGTCCTTCAGAGGACAGGCCAGACAGAGGGCTCTGTTGACCTCGCAAGGTTAGCAGGACTTTATCCAGCAGGCGTCATATGCGAGATAATGAACGATGACGGCACAATGGCACGGGTGCCTGAGCTAAAGGAGTTTGCAAAAAAACATAACCTAAAGATGGTCACCATAAAAGACCTCATCCACTACAGAATGAAAACAGAGATGTTCGTAAAAAGGATAGCAGATGTCACACTGCCCACAGATTACGGAGACTTTAGGGCAATAGCATATACAAACGATGTGGACCAGAATATGCATATAGCCCTCATAAAAGGTGAGATTAAGCCCGGAGATAAGGTCTTAGTGAGGGTCCACTCGGAGTGCCTTACAGGAGATGTGTTTGGCTCAAAGAGATGCGATTGTGGAGCACAGATTCATAAGGCAATGCAGATGGTTCAAAACGAGGGAAAGGGTGTTGTCCTTTATATGAAGCAGGAAGGAAGAGGCATAGGACTTTCAAATAAGCTCAGGGCATATGAGCTTCAGGACAAAGGGCTTGACACGGTTGAGGCTAATATAAAATTGGGATTCAAGCCTGACCTCAGGGACTATGGAATCGGCGCACAAATCCTCGTTGACTTAGGTGTAAGACAGATGCGCCTCATGACAAACAATCCAAAAAAGATAATCGGACTCGAAGGATACGGACTTAAGATCGTAGAAAGAGTTCCAATAGAGACAAAGCCAAACGAAAAAAATATTGACTACCTTAAGACAAAAAAGAAAAAATTAGGACATATCCTAAAAAGCGTTTAGCCTCTCGAGCAACTGCCTCTCCTTCCTCCTCATCTTTCTTTCGGCGTATCGTGTTTCGTGTTTATACCCAATAAGATGAAGAAGCCCATGAACAATAAGCCATCTGAGCTCCTCTTTAAATGAAAGCTCATGCCCTTTTGCCTGCGTCTTTGCCTGTGAGGGGTTTATCACGATGTCGCCAAGGATATAGGGAATCCGAGAAGTTTTTTTTGCCTCATCAGGACTCGTAACCCCAAAGGAAAGCACATCGGTAGTCCTGTCAATGCCTCTATAGGAAAGATTAAGAGACCGCATCCTCTTTGGGCTTACAAAGACTATCGAGACTTGGGCACCCTTAAGCCTCAATATACGGAGAGCCCTGAGCAAGTTTTTCTCTGTCTCTTTCAGGTTTAGTCTTATCTTCCTTTGACAGTTGCTTATGAAGACCTTCTCTATGTTTTGACTCTTCATCGAAATCAAACCCGGGGTAATCCACCCTTCTATGAAGTATTGCGGTCAGGATATGTGTAAATCGCTTTTTAATCTCATATATGTCTTTGAGGGTAAGCTCGCACTCATCGAGCTGTCCCTCGAGGTATATGTGGTCTATTATCTTATCCACAAGGGACTTTATCCTCTGTGGGGTAGGGTCGGTAAGAACCCTCGATGAGGCCTCCACTGCATCAGCCATCATCACAAGTGCTGAGACCCGGCTCTGGGGCTTGGGTCCGGGATACTTATATTCCTCCTCCGAAGGTGCTTCTTCATGCTCGAATCCCTTTGCCTTCTGATAAAAATAAGTAATCAGGCTTGAGCCATGATGCTCTGCTATTATGTCAATTATTGGCTCTGGAAGTTTATACTGCTTTGCAAGCTCGACTCCCTCTTTTACATGGGACATAAGTATCATGCTTGACATATGCGGTGTGAGCCTTTCGTGCTTGCTTATACCTGTTATGGAGTTCTCTATGAAATACTCTGGCATCTTGAGCTTTCCTATGTCATGGTAATAAGAGGCTACTCTTGCAAGCAGGGGGTTTGCGCCAACAGACTCAGCCACAGAGTCGACTAAGTTGCCAACGATTATGCTGTGATGGTATGTGCCCGGGGCAGAGACCATAAGGCTTTTCATAAGTGGTTGGTCAAGGTCAAGAAGCTCAAGAAGGCTTATATCTGTTGTGACCTTGAAAAAGTACTCTATTGCAGGAAGAACGAATGACACAATAGCCATTACCGAAACTGCCGAGAAAAAGGCAAATGCCAGTGCAAGCGGATAATCGAGGGTAAAAAGCTCTCCCCTGAAAAGGTAGATGACCGTGACGGAAAAAAGGTTTGCTCCCAAAACATAAATGCCACCCTTAAGGAGTGCAGTGCGTTTCCTACATCTCATAACGCTGAATGCACCGGCAAAACTTCCAATAAAGAAATATATAGAATAAACGGCATCTGCATGCCACAGCCCTCCAAGCAGGCTCACTATAAAAGAAAAGACGATTGCGGCATGAAAATCAAAAAGAAGCGTAACAAGCATTGCACCAGCAGGCAGGGGGATTCCAAAGACAGCGGTTTTAAGTGCCGCTATACCCATTCCGCTTAGAAACCCCGTAAAGACATATTCTGCAAGTCTTCCCACAAGAAGACTGCCTGCTATGATAAGCCCCATGAGGACAAGCATGCTGTATCTGGCGATATATTTTGGCTTATATCTCATTATGTCCTTGTAAAGCAGAAACAGCAGTACAGCAGATATCAGAAATGCTCCGCTAAATTCCGTGTAGCCAAACCTCCTCTGTATTATGAGTGCCGAGATAAATCCAAATACGATAACCAGAAAGGCTATCTTTAGATTAAACCCTCTAACTTTATTTGCGTTGTTTTTCATACCTGTCATATGCCCTGACTATCTCCTGCACAAGCCTGTGCCTGACAACATCCCTTTCAGTAAAATAAATGACCTTTATGCCTTCTATATCAGAAAGTATTTTTTCCGCTTCCACAAGCCCTGAGACCTTATCAGGTGGAAGGTCTATCTGTGTTATGTCTCCTGTGATTACTGTCTTTGAATTAAACCCCAGCCTCGTAAGATACATCTTCATCTGCTCAGGGGTTGTGTTTTGTGCCTCATCTAAGATTATGAAGGAATCGTTCAGCGTTCTTCCACGCATGAATGCGAGGGGTGCTATCTCGATTATGCCACGCTCTATGAGTCGGGATGCCTTTTCAGCCTCTATCATATCGAAAAGGGCATCATAGAGGGGTCTCAGATAGGGGTTTACCTTTTCATACATATCTCCTGGCAGGAAACCTAATCTTTCACCTGCCTCTACAGCAGGCCTTGCAAGGACAAGCCTGCTTACTTCGTTTTTAAGAAGTGCATTCACAGCCATTGCCATTGCCAGATAGGTCTTGCCTGTTCCTGCAGGCCCTATGCCGATGGCTATGTCGTATTGCCTTATTGCATCGACATACTGTTTCTGAACTTCTGTTTTTGGTATGATGAGTTTTTTCTTAGGCGAGACTGATATGTTTTTTGAGAAAAGCTCTGTAAGCGATACCTCATGACCCTCTGAAACGGACCTGAGGGCATATTTTATATCCTCTGGTCTGAGTGTATAGCCAGTGCTGCTTATACTTCTTAGCTCGTTTATAATCCCCTTTGCCTGCTCTACAGGTCCTTCCTCTCCTTGTATGAAAACCTTATTTCCCCTCGAGCTTATGAGGACATGAAAGGCAGACTCTATGAGCTTGAGATTGTCCTCGATGCCTCCGTGAAAGAGATTCAGCTCTTTTTCCGAGTCAAGTTCTATCTCTACGGTAACTGTAATTGCCACCTTATTTTTCTACTACGAATGTTGGAATCTTCTCGGCTGCCTTAAGTCTCAATGCCATGACCTCTGCCTCTTTCTTTGATTTTAGACATTCGGTTCTAACCTTATGAACCGTTTTGTCTTCCGAGGTAACCACATAAACTTTATAACCTTTTTTTGCAAGGTCGTTTTTAAGTATCTCTGCATCCTTTTTATTCTTAAATGCACCTACCTGAACGCAGTATGTCTTTTCAGAGACGGTTTTGGGCTCTACGAGGGTTGCCGAATTTATCGGGGCTTGTAGCTCCTCTTGTAGAGGGGTCTCAAACTCTTTAAAGTCCGTGACTTCTTCCCCATCAGCAGGGACTTTTAGGCTTTCATCTGCCGGGGTTTGTAATTCCTCCTTCACTTCCACTGGGTTTTTTACCCCTTTACCGACTAAGAATCCGAGCGTAAAGCTTGCTCCTGAAATTACTGCCACTACGACAATGGCAAATGCCCTTGCGCCTATAAGGGCTTTAATGCTCATTTTATCAGCATAGCATCCCCATAGGAGAAAAATCTATAACCCATCCGAATTGCGACCTTATATGCAGAAAGCAGTTTTTCTTTTCCTGAAAAGGCACTGGTCAGTATGAGTGGGGTCGAGCATGGAAGGTGAAAATTGGTAATAAGTGAGTCTAATGCCTTAAATTCAAAGCCCGGTGTGATGAATAAGTCAGTTTCACCTTTTATAAAGCCATTTACAGCCAGCCCTCTAAACCGATGGCTCATAACAGCCTCAAGTGCCCTTGTTGTCGTAGTGCCAACCGAGATGACCCTTTTGCCATTTGCCTTAGCTTCCTTTATCTCTGAAATAAGGCTTGAAGGCATCTCGAAATATTCTGTCTCCATACGATGGTCTTTTAGCGAGTTAGCCCTCACAGGCATAAATGTGCCTTTTCCTACATGAAGTGTAAGGTATCTTAAAATTACACCCTTTTTTTCGATAAAGCTAAGGAGTTTTTGTGTAAAATGAAGCCCTGCAGTTGGTGCGGCAATAGAGCCTTCCTCAGATGCATAGACTGTCTGATACCAGTCGATGTCCCTTTCATCGGGCTTGCGTTTTATGTATGGAGGAAGGGGCATCATCCCTACACCGAGTAACTCATCTTTAGTGCCTGAAAAGACTAAATACCTTCCGTGTTCCACATATCCCTTGATAGCGTTGACACTTATCTTACCTGTATATCTTTTAGGGCAGAGGATTTCCCATCTGCCGTTTGAGATATGTTTTACAAGCAGTATATCGAGTCTTCCGCCTGTTGGCTTGAATGCCTGAAGCCTTGCCCTTAGCACCTTTGTTTTGTTAAGGACAAGTATATCTCCTTTATTAAGATAATTCAGGATTTCATGGAATCTCCTGTGCCTTACCGAGCCATCCCTGTTAAGGACAAGGAGTCTGCTTTGGTCTCTCGTATGTGCAGGCTCATGGACTATTAGAGAGTCCGGAAGGGGATAACTAAAATCCGCTGTATTCATAAAGCTCTATGGTTGTGCCGGGATAGTAAAAGGAAAGTATCTCTTTATATGTCTTGCCTTTTCTTGCCATCTCCCTTGCTCCCCACTGGCAAAGACCAACGCCATGACCATAGCCCCTGCCATCTAATATCAGCAGATCCCCATCTACTTTAAGGGTAAAGTCTGTGCTTGGAATCTTTTTCCAGCCAAGTTTTTTTCTGAACTCGGTTGCAGGAACGACTGAGTTTGAATTGGTTATGATGGCAAGTTCCTTGACCCTTCCAGAGGATGTAAACGACCTTATCTGAATATCGCTTATACCCTTAATGCCGAGGGCATCCTCTATCTCCGAGAAAGGTATTTTTCTATTCCATATCTGATAAGGAGAGAGCTTGCATTCTGATTTTACGGACTTAAGATAAGGACGTTCTTTGTTAAATACCTCCTCTGAGTTTTCGGTTTTTCCGCCGCATGTGGAATGATAAAACGCCTCGATGAGTTTTCCATTAAATGTAAGTACCTCTCCTTCGGTGCCTTTCACTATGAAGGAAACCCTTGTGTCTGAGTTATTACCACTGAAGAGCTGATGCTGGACAGATGATGTCAGGTGGAATTTTTTGTTTTGGTTTATGGATTTCTGATAAAGGGCATAGGTTCGGGCAATGACTGCCTGTGCCTTTATAGCCTCTGTCTCCCAGTCCTCTGATAGCTCTGAAATGACAACACCCTCCACATACTCCTCAAGTGGTAGTTCGCTTATGAGATATATGCCCCCTGTCCCGCGCCAGACCTCGATATTACCCTTATATCGTGTATACCCAATAAGCAATTCTCCCTTTACGGAATCGAGTATTCCGAGCCGTTCGTTTGTATCCGGAATCTCCTTAAAAGTTCCATCCAGTATAAGCACCTTTATGGTCTCGGTCCCGAAGCATTGGGAAGTGCCTGCAAGCAGAAAGACAGAAAGAACCACTATTAGTAATCTCATCGTCTTCTGCCTACCTGAATGTGTATTATCTAGCACTATCTGTATATTATCTATCGGCATGCCTTTAGGTCAAGGGGTAAATAAGCTCCTCTGTCAGCGATATAAACCTTTAATTTTCCAGTGCATTCAGCTATATTATAAAACATGCTCGATACACGGTTTGTAAGGGAAAATGTAGAAATTGTAAAAACTGCCCTCAGAAAAAGAGGCTATAAGCTTTCACTTTCCCCACTCCTTGAGCTTGAAGAACAAAGAAGAAACCTTATAAAGGAAGTGGACACTCTTAGGGCAAAAAGAAATGCAGTCTCAGAAGAGATTGGAAAACTCAAGGCACATAAAAAGGACATCTCAGCCCTTCACACAGAGATGAAAGAAGTCTCAGCTAAAATTAAAGAACTTGAGGAAAAAGAAAGAGAGCTTGACGAAAATATAAAGGCATTCCTTCTTGACATTCCCAACATCCCGCACCCATCTGTACCGTATGGAAAAGACGAGACTGAAAATAAAGTAGAAAGAACATGGGGTGAGATTAGAGAATTCGATTTTCCTCCGCTTAATCACTGGGACATTGGAGAGATGCTCGGAATAATAGATTTTGAGCGTGCAGGCAAGATTTCAGGTGCAAGATTTTCAATTATGAAAGGACTCGGCGCAAAACTCGAAAGGGCATTAATGAATTTCATGCTCGATATAAATACATCAAAAGGATATATAGAGGTATTTCCTCCTATAATCGTAAACAAAGATAGCATGACAGGCACAGGACAATTGCCAAAGTTCGAGCATGAGCTATTCAAAATAGTTGACCCTGAGTTTTATCTCATCCCAACAGCAGAGGTCTCTGTTACGAATATCCATAGAGAAGAAATTCTCAATGAAAAAGACATGCCAATTTATTACACTGCCTTTACACCGTGCTTCAGAAAAGAGGCAGGCTCTTATGGAAAAGACACAAGAGGGCTTATAAGACAGCATCAGTTCAACAAGGTTGAGCTTGTAAAATTCGTAAAGCCCGAGGACTCATACACAGAGCTTGAAACCCTAACAAAAGATGCAGAGGACATTCTTCAAAGATTGGGGCTTCCATACAGGGTTGTCTCACTTTGCACAGGAGACTTAGGCTTCTCGGCATCAAAGACATACGACATCGAGGTATGGCTTCCAGGGCAGGGAAGGTATAGAGAAATATCTTCATGCTCTAATTTCGAGGACTTTCAGGCAAGAAGGGCAAAGATAAGATTTCGGCGTGAGGGCAAAAAAGGCACGGAATTTGTGCATACACTTAATGGTTCGGGTCTTGCAATTGGAAGGACAGTAGTTGCAATATTAGAAAACTACCAGCAAAAGGATGGCTCTGTCATTATACCAGAGGAGCTAAAGCCCTACATGGGGGTAGGTAGGATAGGTTGACAGAATAATCTACTTTTTTTGTGCTTTTTCAAGTCTGCTTAAGACATCCATGTTATATCTGCATTCCCTGCATTCGGGGTTAAGCTCAAGTGCCTTAACGAAATAACTCCTTGCCTCTTTGAATCTTCCTATTTTTCCTAAGACAGTGCCTGCTATGTTATATGCCCTGTAAGGGTCGGGAATGTTTCCGATGGCAGAGTTCATTACTTCGAGGGCTAAAGCGGGTCTCTCAGTTCTTTCGTAAAATTCGGTCAAGGCTACATACAGGCGAAAGCCTTTGGGAGACAGTCCAATGGCTGTCTTATATGCGTCTTCTGCTTCTTTAAGCCTCACTTTTCCCTGCTTGCTCAGGGCATTGCCGAGATTAAGGAAGACATCCGGTATGGGCCTTACATCGAGTATTGCCCTGTATTGTTTTTCAGCCTCTTTGTAGTTTTCCTGCTTTTCATAAATGACGCCCAGATTATTTCTTACAGCCATCATATCAGGCTTTACCTCTAATGTCTTGAGATAGAGCCTTTTTGCCTCGTTCAGGTTCCCTTTCCTAAGCATGACATTGCCTAAATTGTAAGAGCCCTTATAAGAGGTCGGTGTGGTCTTGACCATATTGCTGTAAAGTGCCTCATCGCTTCTCCAGACAGGATTCCTTAGTAGGCTCATCATGGCAAGCACTAAGAGGAAGACAGTGAAGGCAACTGCCTTTATACGCCTTTCAGGCAGGGCAGAGAAAATTCCTCCTATGAAAATCCCTGCACCGATTAATGGAATATAGAGGTATCTTTCAGCCATAAAACTTCCAAACAAAGGCACGATGTTCGTTACAGGAACGAGAAACCCCAAAAACCAAAGCGCAGGAAAGCCTACCCAAGCCCTGTGTTTGTTTTTGAATATGACCCATATGGCAACAAGAAGCACAATTGCCGAAGCTATAACCTTTAGGCTTGTCACTGTGCTTATGTCATATAATGCCTTCTGCTCAAAAGGGATGAATGAGAGCCTTATGTATGAGGCAAATGCATATAGCATGCCTCCTATTCTTTCTGGAGCCTCGATTATTTTCATATCAATCCCTGTGCCGCCCTTAAGGGCAATGCTTCTCAGCACAAGATAAATCAGAAGGACTACGAAATACGGGATATACACATTAAACCTCTGCCTTTGTGTTTTGTCCTCAAGAAACCATCCTGCTAACATAACAAAGGGAAGCATTACTGCAAACTCCTTTGAAAGCAGTCCAAAGAAGAACAACAAAAGCGAAATAAAAAGCCATCTAAGAGCCCTGCCCTCTTTATACCTCATGCTGGCAAGGAAGGCTGAGACTATGAAGATTGCACAAAGCACCGTATTTCTTGCCGAAAGGAATGTAACTGCCTCTGTATTGACAGGGTGAACCCCAAAGAAGATGCTCGATACAAATGCCGCTATAGGGCCCTTTAAGAGCCTCAGGGATAAAAAGAACACTAATGCTACTCCTATTGCATGAAGGGCAATATTACTCAGGTGAAATCCGAGGGGGTTTAAGCCCCAGAGATAATAATCTATGGCAAAGGAGATATGAAGGAGAGGCTTATAGTATCCGCCACGAACCTCGTCTAAGACCTCTTTTTTAAGGAACATTCCGGGAATGTTTTTTATGTCCCTTATGCCTGGCTCTTCTGTTATAAACGGTATATCGTCATAGACAAACTCATAACTTAAGGTTTGCACATAGACGAGCACACTTAGAAAAACAGAAAGACCAATTAGCATCCAATTTCGGGTTCTCATTTATTCACACCAAACACTAACTTACTTTCACCTTCCTTTGCATCTTAAAAAGTTCCTCTATCTCCTTAACCGTATTTGCATCCTCTGGGTTTTTGTCATCACGGAGAAATCCAACTGCCCTTGGAAACCTGAGTGCATAGCCGATGCCTTCCTTATCCATTCCTGCTGTGTGAGACGGAGAGCGGGTTATCTCATCAGCAGTGACAGTAACTACATATCTTGGCAAAACCCATGTATCTGCACTGATGAGGGAATCCACGCGAGGATGTTTATGTGAGATTGTAATCTCATCGAGTTTTCTTTTGAGCTCAAAAAACTCCTCGTCCTTAAAGCCCGAGCCCACCTTACTTATTGTCTTAAATGTATCGGAGTGAGGCTCATAAACCGCACCTAAGAGTGCACCAATACCAAACCTTGCCCTTGCCCCTTTTCCCCTAAAATAACCTACTATGCAGACATCCACAGTGTCTGCAAGCTCTCCCCTATAGCTTCTCTTTAGCTTTATCCAGTTAAAGTTCCTTGCTCCTGCCGTGTAAGGGGAATCGAGCCTCTTTGCAATGATTCCCTCAAGCCCCCTTTCTATGGAGTTCTCAAAGAAACTGTAGATTTCTTCATGCTCATCCGTGACGACCATCTCGGCAGGCTCTATAACAGGGTTTTTCTCGATAAGGGACTCAAGTCTTTTTCTTCTCTCTATATAGGGCTTTTCCGTATAGTCTTCTCCGTCCTCATAAATCAGCTCGAATGCAAAAAACTTAAGAGGGCATTCTTTCCTTAGCTCTTCGATTCCATGCTTTCGTTTTCTCTGTATGGTTATCTGAAATGGCAGAAGCTCGCCTGTTGCCTCGCTAAATGCAAGGGCTTCTCCCTCGAATATTGCCTTTTTTGCAAGGAAATGGGTTTTTGTTGCCTCTATTATCTCAGGAAACATATGGGTTGTGCGCTCGAGGTTTCTCGAGAAGACCTCGACCCTGTCTCCGTCTTTATGCACCTGACATCTAAATCCATCGTATTTTGCCTCTATAGCGGCTTTGCCGATTTTTTTGATTATATCCTCTCCTGAAGGAAGCCTCTCACAAAGAGCCATCCTGATTGGATAGCCAACATTAACCTTGAATTTTCTTATTGCGGATATGCCTCTGCCTTTAAGAGTCTTTGCAATAAGACCTAAATCAGAGCAGAGATTATATGCCCTTTCAAGCTCAACCCTCAATGCCCTGTTTCCTTCGGAAAGGGCTAATGCTTCAAGCACAGTCGGCTCTCCTATGCCAAGCCTGAGTCTGCCTATGACGAACCTTGCTATGTATTTAGCCTCCTTTGAAGATACCCCTTTTAGGAGATTGCTCAGGAGCCCGATTTTCTTTTCAACAGAGCCTGCACCCGATGTCCTTGCGATGTCCATAAGCTCTTCATAAACATCTTTTACAGTAAGCCCTCCTTTGCCCTTTATAAGGGACTCTGCTGTCAAGCCAAGGTCTCCTGATTTGCTAAAAAGCTCCTCTACTTTTTTTGTGCTTACATCTCCTGCCTCGGAAAGTGCCCTGATTAGGAGTTTTTCGGACATCCCTATTTCGATTCCGTAAAACGCAGGAAGAAGTATTCCCTGGCTGATATAGATAATCTTGTCTATATCCTCTGAAGATGCCTCTTTGAAAAGCTCAGAAAGAATCTCAAACATAATAAGACGCTTTGTGGTTGCCTCGAGCCTTTCGAGATACCCTGTAAGTGTGAGAAATTTCACAACTCAAGCCTCCTGTCAGTAAGGATAACGGTTTTAGCCTCTATAATCAAGAACTTGTAATCCTTCTTGTCAAGCCAATTTAGAAATGTCCTATTTTTCTTCATTTTTTTAGGGGGGAGGGGGGGTATCCTCATAACCCATTGATTTTTAATGATTCTGCCTTCATTTTAGTTCATTTTCGTTCACTTTTAGTTCAGGTTTAGTTCCGTTTTGGTTCCGGATTATTCCGTAATTCTTGCTCAAGTATCTCATTTGCAACCCTCTGCATCTCCTCAACCATTGTTTTATAAGTTATAATCTATTAAAACTATAGTTAGTAGTATAAGGAATGCCTTTTGATTTGTCAAGAGGTTTTTTATCCCGCCCTCCCACCCATCTAACGAAGCAATCTTATCTTCCCTTGTCATGCTGAATTCATTTCAGCATCTTATTAGACCCTGAAACGAGTTCAGGGTGACAGGGAAAGGGTGTGTCATTCCGACCCCCCCAGTCATTCTGGCTTGTCCAGAATCTTTCTTAAAGAAGGACTCCTGACAAGCAGGAGTGACAGGAATGAATCTCATTCCGATGCTCCCTTTTCTAAAATCCCCCTCTTTCCCCCTTTTCTAAAGGGGGATTACTTACGGTGCAACCTGCTAACATAGTTAACAGATTAACCTACGGACATGGGTAACAGTATAATGGCAGAGCAAGGAGGTATTGCGATGCCATGGAGAGAGGTGAGACCTATGGACGAGAGAGTGAGTTTGATTTCGGACTGGCTTAAAGGTTGTTTCACA
>JACQZC010000028.1 GCA_016207905.1 Nitrospirota bacterium
AGAGATGCGGTTCTATGTCCCTCGTGGCACTGAAGGCACAGGAATGGCTGGCTTGCTGTAAGGAGATGCCGATGTTGACTGCCATGAGGTCTGTGGCAGGAAGAGCAGTCATCTGTGTTGTCAGCATGCTCAAATACGAAAGGTCCTTCTTTGTCAGCGTGGCACTGTGTGCAGGTTGCCTTTACAGTTTCTTTTCTCAGGTTCTTTTCCCCAAGCGTTCCATGCGGCTCATGACAATCTGTGCACAGAACCTTTTTTTCAAGCACAGGGTGATGGCTCGGAAGGGAAAACTCTAACTTTATAGCCTCGTGACATTTTGTACACATCTGAAATGTCTCCCTCGGCTTTACTATGAGGTCAGGACCTTCATGAATCTTGTGGCAGTCAGAGCATGAGACATCATTTATTGCATGTAAGCTCGTATTCCAGTTATGTAGATTGAATGTAGCATTTGCAGTATGGCATTTAAGGCATATGAGGCTCATTGCAGGTGCAGGAATTGGCTCCTGCTTAATAAGAGTCTTTTCAAGTCCTGTAAGTGGTATAAATGTCTCATACTTACACGCTGTCTCTATGCCTTTTTCTTTATCCGCCGTAACTGTTTCTTCTGTGATACCTTCTACTGCGAGTGAGCCTGGGCCATGGCAGGACTCACAGTCAACGAGGGGAAGCCCTGATTTTGCTGAAAGCTGTGCACCCATTGTGCCTGCCTCAAAATCCCTTTTTATCTTGTCATGTGTGTGGCATGCCTTAAGACAGTTGTTTGTGCCTATGTAGTTGGCGTCGAATCTTCCAACTATCATTTTTTCGTATTCTTTTATGGGCATTATGGGCTTAGATATTCTGAGGCTCTCGCACCCCGAAATAGCAATAAACAGAACGAAAGAGGCAAAGGAAGCAATAACGAAAAACTTTTTAAAAGAAACCATCTTACCTCCTAAAAAAAAGCAAGTATGTGATAAAATATCAAATTAAAATGGGGAATGTCAAGGGTAATTATTTTCCATGTCAAACTCATGAATAAGTTCAGATACATATGAGACTGAAATGTTGTATATAAATTATTTTTATTTCCCACCCACTCGCCCCCTGTCTTAAGGTATGGGGGCAAAGCCCCCATACCCCCTATTATTGTCATTCCGACTTGTTCGGAATCCATCTTTCTTTTAAGAAGGATTCCCGACGCGCTTCGCTTGCGGGGAAACCCTTCCCCAGAAGTCTCTATCAGATATGCTCTTTGAGCTTGGAGCAGTTAAAAAGGATATTATAGAAAGGGTATCTAAAAAGAGAATAGAGAGGCTCATATACCAGATTTTGCTCTGGCAGGACGGAGAGTTTCAGTTCGAGCTGGACGACCTCGATATAGACGGAAAGGTCGATGTTACCGACCATGGATGGGAGATGTCAAAGGGACTCTCGCCTGAATATCTTCTGATGGAGGGAGCAAGGGTTTATGACGAGACCACACACGGAGTTTTTATCCCTGAGGAAGAGTTCTCTGCCGAAACATCCGATGACGAATGGGACAGGGAATGGGCAGGCAGAGAGGAGGACAGGAGAAAGGACATATCCTCTTTGAAGGCACTCACACAGGAACTGAGATTTCCAAATTCAACCTCTGAGATAACCCTCCTCATACTCAGGTTTGCAAGCGATATATTTCAGAGGGGAGTGCTTTTTACGGTTGGAGAGCGGGATATACGGGGGCTTGGGCAATTCGGTCTCGATATGGAGGAGGCAGACAAAAAGATAAGACATATAATCTTTCCTTATAACAAAAGTCCCTTCCTTTCGGGCATTATAAGGGAAGGCCGTTCGTATAAAGGGGCTATAGAAAAAGACCTTGTTGTGGAATTAATATTTACTGAGCTGGGAGAGGAATGGCCTCAAAAAGCTGCATTCTTTCCGATTATTGCGAATGAAAAGGTGGTGGCACTGCTTTATTGCGATAACCAGTCTTCGGGTGAAGAGTTAGCAGAGGCAGAAGGGCTTGAGATATTCGTAAGCCAGGCAGGTCTTGCGCTGGAAAAGGCAATTCTTCATCGCAGGCTCAAAGAGCTTGAGAAACAGGAGCAAAAATGAAAAACATCCTCATCGTTGAAGATTCCACAACAACCAGAGCGATGATAAGGAGCCTTCTCGAGGATACAGGAGATTTCGACATGGTAGAGGCCGCAACAGGCTTCGATGCCCTTAAAAAACTTCCGACGAAAAACTTCGACCTCATTATAACCGATATAAATATGCCTGACATAAATGGCCTCGAGTTTATAAGCTTCGTAAAGAGCGACCCGAGATATGCCAACATTCCACTACTGATAGTCAGCACAGAGAAAAGCGAGGAGGATAAAAAACGCGGCATGGCATTGGGTGCAAATGCATATATCACAAAGCCATTTAAGGCAAAGGAGCTTCAGGATATGGTAAAGGACCTTCTAAAGTCATGAAAGGCTCGGAAAAAGAATTTATAGTGGAGTCCGAGGAAATCCTCGAAGATGCAGGCAGACTTCTTCTTGAGATTCAGGACACACATAAAACAGGCATTGACCCCGATACTGTAAATGCCCTGTTCAGAAGCCTGCACACCCTGAAGGGGCTGTCAGGCCTGTTCGGATACAGTAGTGTCACTGAAATCAGCCACGCACTGGAGTCCATACTCGATGAGATAAGACTCGGAAAATTAGAAATTACCGAAGATTCCATTAGATTCCTTTTCAAATATATCGATACCTTGAAATACATAATCTCCGAGCTAAGACAAGACAGGCAGATAGATGTAGAGGCATACCTAAAAGATATCTCCGACTTTAGAGTATCCATCACATCCGTGTCCTCATCCCAAAGTCTTGAGGGCGTTATCGATAGCTCAATCCTTAAGGTTCTATCAGAGTACGAGGAGCACAGGCTTAAGACAAATGTTAAAGAGGGCAAGGGGATTTATCTTGTGAGAGCTGTTTTCAGCCTCGATGATTTCGATAAATCACTGGAGAACTTAACAAAGGTCATAAAGTCCATAGGAGAGCTTATCTCTACCCTTCCAACATCCCAGAATCTGCCTCCAAATTCCATAGGGTTTAATCTCTTATTGGGAACCCTCCTGCCTGCCGAGGAAGTTAAAAAGACAGTAAAGTTCGATATGACCGAGCTTTTAGCTCAGAAGATTTCTCAACCTCAGGCTCCGCTCATAAAAGAGACATCCGTTAAAACAGTATCCTCGACAGTAAGGGTGGATATAGAGAAGCTCGATAGAATCTTAAACACAATCGGAGAGCTCACCCTCGCAAAGGGCGCAGTGGCAAGAATCAGCAATGAGATGGCTGAAAATTACGGCTATACCCCTGTTGTCATAGACATCCACAAGGTGTCTCAAACCCTCGAAAGAAGGCTCGTTGAACTTCAGGACCAGGTGCTCGAGATAAGGATGGTGCCTATAGGACAGATATTTGGTAGGCTTTCGCAGGTCATAAGGAGATACTCAAAGGATGTGGGAAAGCAGATAGAGCTTCTCATGTATGGCGAGGATACGGAATTGGATAAATCCCTTGCCGAAGAGATAATAGACCCGCTTGTGCATATTGTGCGAAACGCAATAGACCATGGCATAGAGCCTCCTTCGGAAAGGCTAAGTAAGGGCAAAAAGGAAATAGCAACTGTCTCCTTAAAGGCATTTCAGAGGGGAAACCATGTCGTTATCGAGGTAAAAGACGATGGTGCAGGAATAGATGCCGAAAAGGTCAGAAAAAAGGCTTTAGAGAAAGGATTGATAGAGGAGGGCATGAAGCTTCAAAAAAAGGAATTGATAGAGCTCATATTCATGCCGGGCTTTAGCACAAAAGAAATCGTAAGCGAGGTCTCGGGAAGAGGCATAGGACTCGATATAGTCAGAGATAAACTGTCCAGTTTTGGAGGCTTTGCAGATGTTGACACAGAAAAAGGCATAGGCACGACATTTACGCTTACCATGCCTATAACGCTTGCAATAATCAAATCCCTTATCGTAAGGGTAGGCAGGGAGAGGGTTGCCATACCGCTGACATCGATAACAGAAACATTTATTGTGGAGCATAGTTTAATCCAGAACATCGAGGCAAGGGAGGTCTATAACCTGAGAGGTGCCATGCTTCCCTTGATAAGCCTTAAGAGAATGTTTAGAGTTAATGACATTGCATCCAAGGAAGGAGAAAAAAAGTCCTTTGCAGTCGTTGTTGGTTTTGGCGAAAGAAGGACAGGGCTTTTAGTAGATGAGCTTATGGGACAGCAGGAGATAGTTATAAAAAGCCTTGGAGATTACCTGAAAGGGCTAAAGGGGTTTGCAGGCGCAGCCGAGATAGGTAAGCACGAGGTCATATTAGTTATCGATGTAGAGGGTGTAATAGAGGAATCCTTACTGAAACAAAAAAGTGGTATCCATGTATAAGGAATTCTATAACCTACATTTGAAACCTTTCAGCAAAACACCTGACCCGAATTTCCTTTTCTTAAGCCGGACTCACGAAGAGGCACTGGCAAGACTGCAATATGCAGTGGAGGAAAAAGAACTTATTCTCTTAACAGGAGAGATTGGCTGTGGAAAAACCACCCTTACCAGGGCACTCATAGACTCACTTGGAGAAAAACATAGGATAATACTTATTCTTAATCCGAGATTGACTCCATCTCAGTTTCTTAGGGTTATTGCAAAGAGATTCGAAATCGATGTGCCAACGAATTTCAAAGACAGTCTGCTCGATGCCATATACGAAAAGGTTTATGCGGATTACGAGGCAGGAATCACTCCTGTTATAATCATAGACGAATCACAGCTTGTCCCTGACAAGCAGACCTTCGAGGAGATAAGACTCCTTACGAATTTCCAGCTGGATGATACCAATCTTCTGAGCCTCATCCTCGTAGGACAGCCTGACCTTAGGAGAAAGCTCAATTATAAGACATACCAGCCGCTCAGACAAAGGATAGGGCTTTTCTATCATGTAGGGCCGCTTGCAGAAGACGAGATAAAAGGATACCTGAAGCACAGGGTCTCTGTTGCAGGCAGAGCCGACACCCTGTTTACAGAGGATGCTATTTCTGCCATCTACAGGTATTCAGGCGGCATACCGAGAATGATAAACAGTATAGCAAATGCCGCACTCATCGAGGGCTATGGTATGGGCTGTCATCTGATAGATATTTCACTCATAGAGTCAGCAGGAAGAGAGATGGGATTAGACCAGAGGAATAATTAATTCAGAAAATCCCCCATTTCTTTTTGACCTTTGCCCCTAAGATAGAGGCATGTATCTCTTTAATGGCATTCGATAATTCTGTCTGTTTTGCCTTCAGCTCCTTTATTTCCCTTGACAGCTCTAAGAAGGAGTTTTCTACTAAGGAGGAAAGTCTCGAAAAGCTCTTCAGGCTTAGCTCGGCTCTTGAGTCCTGAGCATCTTTCGATAACCTTTCGATTGCATCCTTTATGGAGCTAACAGTGGTTTGCAGGTCAAAAAAACCTTCTTTCAGTCCCTCTAATTCGGGGTAACCACTTACCACTGCCTCCTCTGGAATACTTGCCCTTAATATTTCTTGCTCTATCTCGGGAATTTCTTCCTTCAATCGAGGAGCTATCTCCTCTTTTATTTCAGGAGCCATCACCTCTGTTGTCTCGGAGATGAGCAGTTCCCTGATGTCGGAAATTACCTTCTCGTTTATTTGAGGAGTAGGCTCTTTTATCTCGAGAGCCTGCTCCCGAAGTTCGATTATCTGCTCTTCTTCTAAGGTTTCCACTTCCTCGGGGAGTTCTTCTGTAATGGGGACCTCTACAGGTGCTTGGAGAACTGCCTCTGAAGGTGCAGTCTCCTCTTCCATTGGAGCTATCGATATTCTGTGCTTTTTCGAGATATCTTTCATCAGCTCCTTAGTTATCAATTGAAATGTCTCCTCGACCCCAGTGCCATCTATAGCAGATGCAGACACATATGAATAGTCCTTTGTGTTGAGGTCCCTATTGAGCTCTTCTATGGAGAAGATATTATTCAGGTCTCTTTTGTTGTATTGGAGGACAACCGGTATATCGTCGGGGTCTATGTTGTTTGAGGTGAGGTTTTCCCTCATATCGAGAAGGCTTTCTATATTTTGTTCCCGCATGTCTTTTTGAGAGTCAGCGACGAACACAACTGCATCGGCACCCTTAAGCACGAGTTTTCTCGTTGCATTATATCTTACCTGTCCTGGCACTGTATAGAGCTGAAACCTTATGCAGAAATCCTTTATCTTTCCAAGTGTAATAGGCATGAAGTCAAAAAACAGTGTTCTGTCCGATTCTGTTGCTAAGGATATGAGCTTGCTTTTTCCTTCCTTATCTAAGATTGGATGAAGATACTGGAGGTTAGTGGTCTTTCCACTGAGGCCCGGGCCATAATAGACCACCTTTAGAGTTATCTCTTTTGAGGCGTAATTAAAAAGAGCCATTTCAGACTATAGCAAACACACCGTTTCTCGTAGTGTGTTTGACTCTGTACATTGCCTCGTCAGCTACCCTCAGAAGGTCCTCTTTTGTCTTTGCAGATTCAGGGTATGCGGCTACCCCAAAGCTCGAGGTTACCTTGAGGCTATAGCCTTCTCTCCTTAAGAATGTATTTTGCTCTATTGCCTTTCTGATTCTCTCTGCAATTATAACCGCATCCGCGGCATTGGTCTGTGGTAGGACAATGACGAACTCATCGCCGCCATATCTTGCAACTATGTCTATGGTACGAAGCTGGTTTATGAGTATCTGACCCATCTCCACTAAGACCTTGCTTCCAACGAGATGGCCGTAGTTGTCATTGATGAGCTTAAAGTAATCTATATCCATGAATATCAGAGACAGGGGCGAATGGTATCTATTGCTCCTTATGACCTCTGTCTCTATGGTTCTGTTCAGGTATCTCGTATTAAAGAGCTTTGTAAGGTCATCCGTTACCACAAGCTCTTCCATCTTCTGGTAAAGGGATGTCCTTTCGAGAGCAAGTGCGGTCTGACTCGTAAGCCTCAAAAGGAGATTAAGGTCATCGTCGTTAAACGGCTCGCCGGTCTTTTTATTTATGACCTCAAGCACAGCAATGGTCTTTCCCTTGCTTTTGATTGGCACACACATGAGGGATTTAGTATTGAAATGTGTTTCCCTGTCTATCTTCGAGCAGAACCTTTTGTCCGTTGAGACATCAGGCACAACCACAGGAATGCCTTCTTTTGCGACCCACCCTGCAATGCCCTCTCCGGGCTTTAACCTGAACTTCTTTATTGTCTTTTTTGCCCTGCCCTCTGTCTTTTCAAATACGAGGTCCCCTGTCTCCTCATCCACCATAAGGATTGACCATGCCTCTGCCTTTGTCAGGTCTTTTAGCTTTTTCATTATCAAGACTAATATCTTATTCGTCTCGATGGATGATGTAAGGACTTTATTTATTTCCTCAAAAAACGAAAGCTCCTTTGTAACGATATTGAGCTTGGATTTAAGGTCAAGGTTTTTTTTATATAGCTCTTTTTCTCTTAGTATGCGGTTTACATGGTATATGAGTTCCTCCGCAGAAGGTTTATGCACCGCAAAAGAAAAGGGCTTTTTAAGCCAAGGAAGTAGGCTCTTTTTTGAATTCTCAAATGATACGACCAGTTTCGGGATGTCTGCGGATGACCTGATGATGTCGCTAACACCTTTAGAGGCATTATCGATTACTAAGATGTCTGCTTTATCGAGCCCAGCTATGACCTTCTTCTGACCTAATGTAAAACTTCGTACCTCATAGCCTCTCGATAAAAAAAGCTCTTTATGGCTATCGAGGTTTTTACCTATTAAAAAAATCTTAGGCATTTACACACCACAGCATTTCTTGTATTTTTTCCCGCTTCCGCATGGACACGGCTCGTTTCTGCCTGTTTTTTTACCTCTTACTACTGGCTCTACACTACCCATATCTTCGCCCTTATTATAGCTTAATCTATGTTTATTTGCAGTCTTTTTTAAATCTGCCTGTACGCTGACCTGAATCTTAAACAGCCTACTTAGGGCTTCCACAGAGAGTCTCTCTGTCATGTCGGCAAACATGGAGAATGCCTCTTTTTTGTACTCTGTAAGCGGGTCCCTCTGTCCATATCCCCTCAGTCCAATGCCCTCTTTTAGATGGTCCATTGCAAGAAGGTGGTCTTTCCACTGAGAGTCAACTATCTGAAGCAGGAGCACCTTTTCGAGGTGCCGCATCATCTCAGAGCCTACCTCTTTTTCCTTGTTCTCGTAGGCAGTCTTTACTTCATTAATAAGGAACTCCCTTAAAGGCTCGGTTTCTTTAGTCAGGCTCTCAAAAGGCACTGATATGGAGAATATGCCGTATAAGGCATCCTTGAGTCCGTTAATGTTCCATTGCTCTATGTGTTTTCCTTCGGGGCAGTAAATAAATAGGAGTTCATCTATAGCATCCTCTGCCATCTCGAAAAGCCTTTCCCTAAGGTTTTCTCCTCCCTGAAGGATTTCACGCCTGAATGCATATATCTCTGTTCTTTGTTTGTTCATCACATCGTCGTATTCAATGAGATGCTTTCTTATATCAAAGTTATGTGCCTCGACCTTTTTCTGAGCATTCTCCACTGCCTTAGAAACCATCCTGTTTTCAATGGGTATGTCTTCTTCCATACCGAGCCTGTCCATCAGTCCCTTAATCCTGTCAGAGCCGAATATTCTCATGAGGTCATCTTCGAGGGATAGGTAAAACCTCGATGAGCCCGGATCCCCTTGTCTTCCTGAGCGCCCACGAAGCTGATTATCTATTCTTCTTGCCTCATGTCTTTCTGTGCCCAATATATGAAGTCCGCCTGCACTTATGACCCTTTCCCTGTCTTTTAAGCATATCTCTTTTGCACGCTCGGATGCCTGTTTTTGCTCCTCTAAAGGCTCTTTTTCGTCTGCAAGGAGTTCCTTTGTCAATCCTGCTGGATTGCCTCCGAGGATTATATCCGTGCCTCTGCCTGCCATGTTTGTGGCTATCGTAACTGCTTCACTTTTTCCTGCCTGTGCAATAATCTCTGCCTCTTTTTCATGGTATTTTGCATTGAGCACAGAGTGGGGGATGCCGATTTTTTTAAGCATCCTGCTTAGAACCTCTGATTTCTCGATAGATATAGTGCCAACCAAGACAGGCTGTCCTTTCTTATGCCTGCCTTGTATTTCATTTACGATGGCAGAGAACTTATTTTTTTCGGTTTTATAAATAAAATCCGATGCATCCGTTCTTATCATAGGCATATGGGTCGGAACGACTATGACATCGAGGTTATATATCTTGGCAAACTCCTCTGCCTCTGTGTCAGCAGTGCCTGTCATGCCTGAAAGCTTTCTATACATCCTGAAGTAATTCTGAAATGTTATTGTAGCGAGTGTCTGGTTTTCGGACTCTATCTTTACAGCCTCTTTTGCCTCTATTGCCTGATGAAGGCCATCCGACCATCTTCTGCCAGGCATAAGCCTTCCTGTGAATTCGTCCACTATTAGGACCTCTCCGTCTTTCAGGACATAGTCCACATCCCTCTTGAAAAGGTTATGAGCCTTTAGTGCCTGAAGCACATGATGAACAAGCTCTATATTCGATGGGTCATAGAGGTTTCCTGCACCAAGCAGTTGTTCAGTCTTTATATTGCCTTCCTCTGTGAGTATTGCTGTTTTTGCCTTTTCATCTATTGTGTAATCCGTGCCTTTTATGAGTTTAGGCACAATCTGATTTATCCTATAGTACTTACCAGTGGATTCCTCGGAAGGCCCTGATATGATAAGTGGGGTTCTTGCCTCATCGATGAGTATGCTGTCAACCTCATCCACGATTGCATAGTTAAGCTCTCTTTGGACATAGTGGGAGATATCGTACTTCATGTTGTCCCTGAGGTAGTCAAAGCCAAACTCGTTGTTTGTGCCGTATGTTATATCCGAGTTATAAGACATCTGTCTTTGCTCATCGGTCATGCCATGGACAATAACGCCTACACTCATACCGAGGAAGTTATAGATTGGTCCCATCCAATGTGCATCCCTTCTTGCAAGGTAATCGTTCACTGTGACTACATGGACACCCTTGCCTTCAAGGGCATTGAGGTAAACAGGCAGGGTGGCAACGAGGGTTTTTCCTTCGCCTGTTTTCATCTCTGAGATCTTACCTTCGTGAAGCACGATTCCACCTAAGAGCTGGGCATCAAAATGCCTCATCTCAAGTGTTCTCTTTGAGACCTCCCTTACAACGGCAAATGCCTCTGGCAAGATGTCATCGAGGCTTTCTCCTCCTCCTTCATCGAGCCTTTTTCTAAACTCATCTGTCTTAGCCCTAAGCTCTGCATCGGAAAGAGAGGCTATCTTTGGCTCAAGAGAGGTTATCTCTTCTACAAGAGGCCAGAGCCTCTTAATCTCCCTTTCGTTTTTTGTGCCAAAGATCTTTCTTAAAAGTATTTGAACCATATATCTTATAATAAATTACCTATGAGATTATTGCAATGGAGCGAATTGCCTCATCAAAAATCTTGACGAAAAGGGATACTCAGGTATTGGGGCTTTGCCCTAAACCCTACTTCTTTTCTTAAATGCATAAGAAAAGAAGCAACTGAGATTTAACAAAAGGGCTTCCTTAAGCAGTTACTGGCTTTTCTACCATTACTTTTTCAAATGCCTGAATAATAAGCTGTTTGGTGTCTGCTTTTTCTGAAGCTGAAAGAACTTCAATTCCAACAACATTGCCGTCTTTATCATAGTCCATGATTATATCTTCGGTTATCTCATCAGTATTAGCGATATCGGTTTCTTTTAGCCTGATATAAATCGCATCTGCTTCATGGGAATAATGTATTCTCATTAGTCTCCTCCTATATATTTCTTAACCTTGTCGGTTAAGTATACCGTGATAAGGCTTTCACCCTCTGTTACTACTCTAATAAGCTTATCACCCATTATCTTTTGATATATTTTACGGTTTTTCTTTCCAGTTACCACCTTATCAGGATTGTTAATAGCTTTTTCAACTAACTCTTTTGAAATTTTTCTCTCAATCAGTTGTATTTCTATATGGTCTGTCCACCTCCATTCCATAATAAATTATAGCATATTGATGTGTATAGATTTTCTTTTCATGTCAGGAAAGATGTGGGAAGGTTTTCTATGTTCTTTTTAGGGGTAATGCCATTATCTTTAAGGAATTGCAATGGTTTGCATGGTCTTATATATCACCAGTCAATTCCCTGTGACCTTAAAAACTCCTGAGCAGGCTCATAACCTAATCTTGCGGCTATTTTATAGTCATTAATAGCTCTCTGATAATCGCCTAAAAGACTATAAGCAAGCCCCCGATTGTAATAAGCCTTGGCATATTCAGGGTTTAACTCAATTGCCTTGTTAAAGTCCTTTATTGCCTCTTGATAATTGCCTACAAGACTATACGCAGAGCCCCGCATGGTATAAGCTACCGCATCTTCAGGGTTTAGCTCAATTGCCTTGGTATAGTCATTAATTGCCTTGTTATAGTCATTGATAGCCCTCTGAGAATCGCCTAATTTAGCATAAACAAGCCCCCGACTGTAATAAGCTACCGCATCTTCAGGGTTTAGCTCAATTACCTTGTTATAGTCTTTTATTGCCTCTTGATAATTGCCTAATTTTCCATAAGCAAGCCCCCGATTGTAATAAGCAGAAGCATAATCGGGCTTTATTTTTATTGCCTGCTTATATGCCTCAATAGCTTCTTTATACATGCCTGATTCGGTATAAACAACACCAAGATTAGTATATGCAACGCCTAGATTAAGACAAGCATATGCATCAGCAGGCTTTAACCGAATTGCTTGTTTGTATGCATTTATTGCATCTTTATTCATACCTAATCCATGCAAGACAACACCAAGATTAAAATGAGCATCAGCAAAATCAGGCTTTATCTGGATAGCCTGCATGAGTGCCTCTGTTTTTTCTTCATCCATACCTAACTGACCATATGCATTACCAAGATTAAAATAAGCTTCTTCATCATCAGGTTTAAACTGAATGGCCTGTTTATATGCTTCTATGGCTTCTTTATATCTTCCTAACTCGGCGTAAGCGAGACCAAGAAAAACATAGCCCACTTCGGAGGTAGGGGCAATTTTTACCATTTGGTTGAATACCTTAACTGCTTCTCTATGCATGCCGTATTTACTGTATGCAACGCCAAGATTAAGATGAGCATCAGCACTATCTGGATTTTTCTCAACCTCAGCCTCAGCCTTCTCAAGCTCATCTATAGGCTCAAGGCTTGAAGTCGTGGGTTCTGGCATTGATATTTCAGGAACAGGTTTTGTTTCATTTAATCCTCTGGCAATTAATCCCTTCTTTTTCTGAGGGTCAAACTTTACAAGGGAATCGGTTTTTTTAATTAATGGGTTTTTATTTTCTTTTTCCATTAAGCCAAATCCTTTGCAAGATTTTTGAATTCCTGTTTTACTTTCCTGAGGTCTTCTTCCTTTTGCTTTATTTCAGCCATTAACTTATCTTCCATTTCTTTTAATAAGTCTCTGTCCTGTGCGGAAGCCTCATCCGCTCTTTGTTTAAACTTATAAGTATCACTTCCCTTTATTGATAAAAGCTCTTCCTCAAGTCTTGAGATAATCTCATCAAGCTTTTCACTTTCATTTTGCAATCTTTGGAATTCTTCTTCTAAGGTCTCTCTGAAAAATGTTCTTTCAGGAGCTTTTAATCTCATGGCTAATTCTTCCATCTTCTCTAAGTCTTTATCATTATAAGCCTGATTTATCTCTGCCATTATTTTATGGAATCTCTCTTTTTCTTCTGGAGTTTGTGCCATGTCAGGATGATATTTTTTAGCAAGCTCTCTGTATAAAGATTTTAGCCTTTTTTCAGACTCTTCATCCAGTTCTGGCTTTTCTTTGACAGCCTCGTATTCTTCTGTATACCGCTCTGCCTCTTCTTTTTCCTCTCTGATTTGCTCATAGTCACTTCTGAAATGCTCTTTTATCGTCTTTTCCAAATCAACAAGATTTTTAACTTTCCCTGTTTTCAGTAGCTCAATCCTTTTAAGATACTCCTTTATTGATAGCTCCAACCCATCAAGGTTTACATACAGAATACCAATTTGACTATGGTATTTTGCCTCAAAGAATGCAAGCTCTCTTTTCAAACTGACAACCTCTTCTGATAGCTCAGATATAATGTCTCTTTTAAAAGTTATTTCTTCCTTTGTTTCAGCTATTGATGCTTCTGTTGATTCCTCAAGTGCTAATTCTTCAGTTTCAGGTGGGTCTGGCGGGTCAGGGATAGAAGTAAACTCTTTTTGCAGATCTTCTTTATATTCTGTATCATCAAATACAGTATCATCAGAGACATACGTTCTTCTTTTAAGTTTCTCTGCTTTTTCTGCAGCCATAAAGGCACGAAGCATAAGCCATTCAGGACCTAAAAAAAGAATAAAAGCAATAAATACAAATGTAACTGTGCCTAATAAAGATTCGATAAAACTATACTTAATCCACCCAGCGATAAAAATAAATACAGCTATAAATGGCCAAAATGCCATGTAAAACCCAATAGTCAAATATAATACAATCGGAATAAGAATAGCTTTTAACCATTCACCTTGAAACACTAACCATATACCTACAATAAGAGGACCGAGTTGAAGTGCTATGCTCCATAACAAAGCAATTCCTGCATATAAATAGGCTTTAGCATTATTTGTTTTATGAAGGAGTTCTCCGGTTGAGTGGAATATAGACCAATGGCGTGTCTTGATGCCTCTCACTTTTTAATCACCTTACCACAATTTTTCTTAGCCTTTTAGTCTTCTCTTCCATTCCACCAAGTCAATAAACCCATAACCCCTTAATCCTAACACAACCCCCCTCTCTCTTTAAAGGGAAAAGGCAGCTGATAGAGCAGGAAAGCAGAAGTAACTGAGATTCTGGAATAAGTTCAGAATGACATTTTAAAGCGGATGGATTCTGGACAAGCCAGAATGACGGATGTGGAAATGGAAATAGTGAAGCATTTCAGGTGAAGGATTTCAGGTGAAGGATTTCATCTTGACTGCTTCCAAAAGACAATGCTATAGTGCGACAGGGTAGAGGGGTCCCCGAAAAATCGCAAGATTTTTCGGGGCAGAGATGAAAAAGGCGGCAATTTGAACAAAATGAAAAAGATTGAACACTCTGACGATAAAAATGAAGATAATTCAAGCACTTAGGGAATTCAACTTGAACCTATAAAAAAAGGAGATGGCAACGAATGTAATGACAACAAAGGACTGGATTCCCCGAACAAGCATGCCCTCTGACTTGTTCAGAGGGTCGGGGAATGACAAAAGGTGTGAGGCAACGAATGGATGGGTGACATGGGGATTCGGAATAAGAGGCAGATAATAAGCTGGTGTTTTTATGACTTTGCAAACTCCAGTTATTCGGCTGTTATCTCAGCAGTGGTATTCCCTGTATTTTATGCAAATTACATTGTTGGCTATGGAGGGGATTTATGGTGGGGTAGGGCGGTCTCTTTGAGCATGGCGGCTGTTGCACTCAGCTCTCCTTTTATTGGCGGGATTTCGGATTTTGGGGGGATGAGAAAGAGGTTCCTTTTCATCTATACACTTATAGCAGTGATTTCGGTTTCAATGTTTTCGGTCATTGAAAAGGGCATGGTAGTCGAGGGGTTTTTGCTCATTGTCATTGCCAACATAGGCATGGAAGGCGGTGTGGTTTTCTATAACTCCTTTCTTACAGACATAGCTCCTAAGGGGTATCAGGGTAGGGTGTCTTCATGGGGCTATGCAGTTGGCTATGCAGG
The DNA here is from genome assembly GCA_016207905.1 of Nitrospirota bacterium. Classification (NCBI taxonomy): domain Bacteria; kingdom Pseudomonadati; phylum Nitrospirota; species Nitrospirota bacterium. The sequence continues at coordinate 14,807 of JACQZC010000028.1, forward strand.
CTCTGTCATTTCCCTTGTCCTTGCCCTCCCACTTCTAAGAAAAGGGCTTTATGCCGAAATCTGGCTCTTGGTGGCTTTATTTTTTTTAGTCTTTTCAATCCCTACTTTCCTTTATCTTCCTCCTGACAGAAAGCAAGGCAGGCTTATCCCTTCTGCATCAAAGGGCATGAAGTCTTCATGGAGGACATTAAAAAACATATGGGAAAACAGGGAATCGAGAAAGTTTCTCATAGCATATCTTATTTACGAAGACGGTGTGAATACGGTTATCGTGTTTTCAAGTATTTTTGCGGCAAGCACATTTGGTTTTAATGCCGTTGAGCTGATAGGGCTTTATCTTGTCGTTCAGGTAACAGCACTTTTAGGTGCATTCCTTATGGCAAAGCCAATTGATTTATGGGGGCCAAAAAAAGTGGTCTCTTTATCGTTAATCCTCTGGAGTGCTGTGGCAGTGTCAGCCTATTTTGCAGACTCAAAACAGGAATTCTATCTTGTAGCCTCGATTGCAGGCTTAGGGCTTGGAACCGTTCAGGCAAGCTCAAGGGCATTCTTTGCCCAGTTCATTCCTCAGGGACATGAATCAGAGTACTTTGGCGTTTACTCTATGGTTGGAAAGTCCTCTGCAATTATTGGACCATACTCATTTGGCTATATATCCACTTTTACAGGAAGCCAGAGACTTGCGGCATTATTTATCGCAGTGTTTTTCCTTGCAGGATTAATGCTCATCCGTATGGTCAAAGATGGATTGCCTAATGTGGCTAAGTGATAAGAGCTTTTTTATTCGGTGGCAAAAAAGACAACGGCTTGAATCTTCTTTGTATCCATTATAGCCTGTGCCTTGCTCAATGCGGATTTTTTGCTATATGATTCAGAAGAAAGTACCCTATAAATGGTCTTGCCGTCTTTTGAAGTTCCTTTAGAGACGAATGTCTCCTCAGCCTTTGCCTTTAGGTCCAAGACAAGGGAATGTCTCCTCAGCCTTTGCCTTTAGGTCCAAGACAAGGGCATTTGCGTTTTTCTCGCTTGAAAACGCACCAAACTGAACATAATAAGCTGGTTTTTTAGGAACTTGCCCTTTAAGTTCTATCTGAGGTGCCTCTATATCTGCCAGTATAACCTCGGGCTCGATTGTAATATGGGGTTTTTTCAAAGGCTTTGATGCAGTATCAGCAGTACTCAGCACTTCAGCAGGTCTTCTACCTATGTCAACCTGGGGTTTTCTTTGGAGATACCAATAAACCGCAAAACCTAAAACCGCAACAACGAGCACTGCTATCGCAGGCACTCTGATATTACGACTCTTAGAAGAGACTTTCAGTCTTTTTTTCTTTTTAGTACTCTCCTTTTTTCCCAAGACTGGTTCGGATATAGGCGTGAAGACCTCTGCTGTTTCCTCGGTCTCGGATGGAAAAAACTCATCAGGCTCTTTAATGGGCTTAACAGGCTCTGTTTTGGGCTTTTGTGGAGGAGTGGGTTTTTCTATAATCAGCTTTTCTTCCTCAGGCATTGCAGATGGCTCTTTTTCGGTCTCCTCGAACATATCTTTTTTTATGATGGGTTCTTTGACCCTGAAGTCCTCGAAGGCTTCTTCTTGTGGCTCTTCCACCTGTGGTAAATCCCATGTAGTTGACACTACAGGCTCTTCAGGCTCAAAAGGAGGAACCTCTTTTTCTTCAGGCATGGCTAAAGGAGCAATAATCGAGTTGACCTTTGAGGCAATATCATCCGAAGTGAAAGGTTTTTTTAGAAAATCGACAATGCCATAAAGACTTTTGTATCTTGGGTCGAATTTACTTTCCCTTATGGTCAAAAGCACAATTGGAGTATCCTTTAAGGCAGGAATATTACGAATAGACTTGCATATCTCAAGCCCTGTGCCTGGGGTTGCAAGGTTTAGGAATATCAGCAGGGGAGTGACTTTTTTTGCCATTGTAATCGAGGCATCTCCGCTCGATGCGGAAAACACAAGATAGCCTTCCGGCTCTAAAGTTTTTGAGATTAGCGATGAAGACGCTGTATCATTGTCTATGACGAGAACCGTTTTTTTCATAGCGTTACCATTTTAACATATTTCTTTTTTAAAGTTGCTCCCAATATTTCGTTGGCATATCCATTGCAAGTTTTAGTGCTCCGTTTGAGCCTGCATACATAGGGTCTTCAACACATATTACCTTACACTCGCCAAATATACCTTTAAGAGATACCTCTAAAGACTGGTTAATGCTCCGAATCTGACTTCCGCCTCCTGCAATGATAATGTTGTTCTTTATCTTTGCCTGAAACTCAGGGTCAAACCTTGCAACCATAAGAGAGACCGTCTCTATAATAGGCGGAAGAATGCTCTCGCAGGCTCTCTTTAGCTCGTTTGTTATGTCATGCATAATAGGCTTTCCCTCGACTGGCAATTCAACCTGAACAATGCTGGTCGCATTGCCTACGAAGGAGTGTTTTTCTTTGTATTGTCTAACCATGTTTACATTGAACTTTGAGCCGGGGTATTTCTCGGAAAGATAGCTGAAAAGCTGTTCGTCGATATAGTCGCCTGCAGTAAACAGGGTCTTTTGGTCTTCCTCTGTTGGCATGGCGCCATGCATAATGCAGAGGTCCACTGTTCCTGCTCCAATGTCTATTATCATTGCGTTATTGAGAAGGTCTAACCCATAAGCAACTGCAAAGGGCTCTGTAACGACCATCAGGGAGCTCACATAGCCTGAAACCGCTTTTCTGATGGCAAGCTTGTTGACCTTAAGTGTGTCAGCAGGCACTCCAACTATTGCATAAATCTTTTGCTCTTTCGAGGGCTTTGCAATCTGTATAAGATGTCCGATTAGCTCTCTAACAGCCTCTTCGTTTCTCTCGATGCCCTCCTTTATGACGCCCCGCTCAAGAGGCCTGTAAAGCTCGAGAGATAGCCTGTTTTCAAGGGCATCGGAGCCAAAAAGTATGCTCTTTCCTACAACCTTTGCCGATATAAAGTCCCTTGGCCATCCGACATAGCTCTGAACCCATTCCCTCTTGCCATTGCTTGCCGAGACAGAGCTTCTCGATGTGCCAAGGTCTATTCCAACATACAGGATGTTATTGCCTGTTTCCTCTTTTTGCTTCATATGTTGTTTCTCCTTTTTTCATATAATTTAGTATTCCATATTCAAGGTATCTGGCTATGTCGTTTCTGTAATTGTCTGTATGCAGTTTCAGCTCCTCCTGCTTGTTGCTAAGGCATGAGACCTCTGTTAGCACTCCTGGCATCTCTATGCCAAGGAGCACCATAAAGGGCGCCCTCTTTATGCCATAATTAAAGACCCTACTACCCTGACCTCTGATATTAAAATAAAGACTGTCCTGAATGAAAGATGCAAATTTTCTGGACTCCTCCTGCTTCAATGTATCACCTATCTTTTCAATGACCTCCTTGAACTCGCTTAGCCTGTAATGGGAGTCTGCATTTTCCTTTGCGGCAAGCTGAAGAGTTTCGTCATCTGCCGAGGGGCCAAAATAGTAGGTTTCAATCATGTTTATAGGTTTTGAAGGCAGATAATTGACATGTATAGAGATGAAAAGGTCAGCCATATTGGAGTTTGCAATCTCTATCCTTTTTGTAAGGGGAATCGTCTCGTCTCTGTTTCTTGTAAGAAGGATATTGAAGTCTCCATGAAGCTCAAGCCTTGCTTTAAGCTTTAAGGCTATGTCTAAGGCAATGTCCTTTTCCATAATTCCGAGACCGCCTCTTGTGCCCGGGTCAGAGCCGCCATGTCCGGGGTCTATGACAATCGTCTTTACGCCAAGACCAAACATCTGCTTTACAGGTATCTCCTTTTTCTCAAGCATGGAAAGATACTCAGACGGAATGACTCTTTCTTCTGCTGAGGAATGAGGTTCACTGTTTTTTATAGGAGAAACACTGATTGTTTGAGTTTCATTGGAAAAGTAAAAAGTCGAATTCAGAAAATCCGCATTGCCTATAACCACTAATATCATGATATAGAGGAATAGGAAGTGCCCTCTCAGGAAAATGGGCATTTTCCATGATACAGTCGGGTTTTTTCCGACAATCCTTAGGTTATCCTCATATACTGCCTTGAGGATTGTGTGCCTGCCTTTTCTCAGTCTTGTAAAAAGCATTCTCTATTATCTAAAAAACCTCTTAAAGTATCAAGAGGAAAATTATCTTAAAACAATAGAATTATTCCATAAAGGCATTGGGGAATTCAAGGGGGCGAGGGGAGATTATTGAATTATCTCAAATTCATATGTGTTGAACCCATACAGGGGGGTTGGACAGAGAAATCCGAAAAATGTTAATTTCTATACTATGAAGAAGTTTTCCATAACCACATTTGGCTGTCAGATGAATGTGCATGATTCAGAAAAAATCGCAGGGCTTCTCTGCAAACAGGGAATGAGCCAGACCGAAGACAAAAAAGATGCAGACCTCATAGTATTTAACACCTGTTCCATAAGGCAAAAGGCTGAGCAGAAATTCCTAAGCGAGCTTGGAAAAACTAAATCCCTTAAAAGAGGAATGCCTACCCTTAAGATTGCAGTTACAGGCTGTATAGCCCAGCAAATGGGTGAGAAACTATTCAAAAAGGCACCGTATGTGGATTATGTGCTTGGCACTCAGAATATTCATCTAATCAGTGACCTCATAAAGGGAAATACCTGTAAATCCGCACTCAATGACAATCCATTTATTTCAGAGCAGAAACTACCTACTCTTAGAAAGGAAAAATTCAGGGCATGGGTCTCCATAATGTATGGCTGTAATAATTTCTGTAGTTACTGCGTAGTCCCATATACAAGGGGCAGGGAGACTTGTAGAAGCACTGAAAACATACTTAAAGAGATAAAAGAGCTTGTAGGGGAAGGCGTGAAAGAGGTAACCCTTCTTGGACAGAATGTAAACTCATATAGCTCTGATACGGATTTCCCCGGACTTCTCGAGAAAATAAATGCAATCCCCGGGCTTGAGAGGCTCAGGTTTGTTACATCACATCCAAAGGACCTCTCGGATAAGCTTATAACTTCGATGGAAAGCCTCGATAAGGTCTGCGAGCACATACATTTACCCTTACAATCAGGCTCAACAAGAATCCTTAGCCTTATGAACAGGGGATATTCATATGAGGAGTATAAGATAAAGGTGGATAAGCTAAGGCAGGCTATTCCTGATATAGCAATAACATCCGATATAATTGCAGGGTTTCCTCATGAGACAGACAAAGACCATGAAGATACGATTAATGCTCTTAGAGAAATCGAATTCGACGGGATATTTGCCTTTAAGTTCTCTCTAAGGCCTGGCACAAAAGCCTCTTTAATGGAAAGACATATCCCTGAGCACATAAAGGCAGAAAGGCTTTCCGAGATACTTAAACTTCAGGATGAAATCACGCTTATGAAAAATAAAGAGCTTGAGGGTAGGGCGGTAGATGTTCTCATAGAAGGCATTAGCAAAACGAATCCAGCCTTGCAAACAGGAAGGACGAGGGGAAATAAGATAGTGAACTTTAGTGTTATAGATAAAGAAAGAAAATTTCTTCTTAAAGAGGGGTCATTGACCCAAGTTAAGATAATAAGGGCGAGGAGGCATTCACTTGAGGGGGATGGAGTCCTTAAAGGTTCAACCTGATTCTTATAAAGTCCTCTATGCTTAACCCCGCGCCTTCGAGGATTCTTCTGAATGTCTTGGGCCTTATGATTTCTCCTGAATGATAAGAAACTATCGTCTGTCTTCCCGAAAGGGGATGTCTCCATTTCTGATGACTTCCGGACTGGTCTACTTTTTCAAATCCAAGGGACTTTAAAACCCTTATTATTTCATCGGCGGTTACACGGGGCTGTTTTTGTCCCATCAGACAGCGACCTCAAAAACCTTTGCATCCTTTGAGAGTCCTTCCTTTGTGGGCCTCAAGTAGAGCTCGAGGGCTTCCATGATGTTTTTGCGGGCTTCTTCTTCAGTCTTTCCATATGTCACACAGCCGGGCAGTTCGGGACAGTATGCAACAAATACATCCTCATCGGGTTCAATTACCACTCTGATATTCATAATTCACCCCCTTTTTTCTTTCTGCATTTTCTAATTCTAACATAAACGGGCTTGGCGTTTGTCTCTTAAGTTTTTCCCAGAGGGGATATTTGGAATATAAGGCGATTTTCATGCTTGAGAAATTTCAGGTCTAAGTTTTAGTATAATATCAAATGAATGGCATGCCGATGAGAGTCTCTCTTTTAACCTTAGGCTGTAAAGTAAATCAGGCTGAGACCTCACTTATGGAAGGGATACTTAGAGGCTCAGGGTTTAAGGTTGTGGGGCTTGATGAGAAACCTGAGCTATGCATTATCAATACCTGCACAGTTACCTCAAAAAGCGATTACCAATCCAGACAGCTTATAAGAAGGGCATATAAGGTAGGTGCTAAGGTCATCGTAACAGGCTGTTACTCAGAGCTTAATATGGAGAATGTAAAAAATATGCCTGAAGTAAAGGAAGTGGTATTAAATAAAGATAAATTTAATTATATCAGCATGTTAATAGGAAATAATGGAAGTATTACATTAAATTATTCAGGAGCTCGCACAAGGTTTTTCCTAAAGGTTCAGGATGGTTGTAACTCATGCTGTAGCTATTGCGTAATACCAAAGGCAAGGGGTAGCTCAAGGAGTGTAGAAATGGATAAGGTAATAGGTGAGGTTAAAAGGGCTGTCTGCTTTGGGTACAAGGAGATTGTTCTTACAGGGATTCATCTTGGTGTATATGGAGAGGACTTAAAGCCAAAAATTAACTTATCAGGACTTATCGAATCCATCCTTAATGAGACCACAATTGAAAGGCTCAGGCTAAGCTCTATCGAGATAACAGAGATAGATGACAATCTTATAAGGCTTTTTCTTCAAAAAGACAAGAGGCTTTGCAGGCACCTTCATATACCTTTACAAAGTGGCGATAACAGGATACTAAGCCTGATGAACAGAGATTATACTATAGAGTATTATCAGGCTCGGCTCAGACACATAAGCAGTTACCTGCCTGATAGTGCATTTGGCACTGACATAATTGTAGGATTTCCCGGAGAGGGCAATGAAGAGTTTATGAATACCATTAGGGTCTCGGAAAACCTTCCTTTTTCATATATTCATGTGTTTCCTTTCTCTCTGAGAAAAGGAACTAAGGCATGTGAAATGCCTGATATTATTACGGATTTAGAAAAGAAAAATCGTTGCACCCAGTTAAGAGGGCTTTCTGAAAGGAAAAAACAGGACTATATGCTTGGGCATATCGGCAAAACCCTTGATGTTCTTATAGAAAAAAGGTATGCCGATGGATTTAGTCGTGGAACTACAAGTAATTACCTGAAAGTAGAGGTATCATCCGTGACACTCAAAAGAGGAAGCGTTGTGCCTGTAAGAGTTACTGGGGCAGGCAAAGGAGTGCTTTTAGGTAATCCCTTAAATTGTTCTTAATATATTGAATTAAAAGCCAATTTAGCCTGCTCAAAGTTTGTTCATGTTGTGACAAATCAAGTGCCTGCAATGAATGAAAAGAGCTTTAGACAGGTTTAGTAACAAGTTATTAACAGAGGTTGTTAATAGAGAATGTCTGATAAGATATATTATGTCAAGTCAGAATAACTGCTAAAGTCTTTTAAGCTCTCTAAGGGCATCTTTCTTTGTGCGTATAACCCCTGAAAATTCAAGCATTTTTAGCTCTTTAATAACCTTTCCTAATTCAGGGCTCGGTTTAATGCCTGTTTCCGCCATTATCTTTACTGTCGAAAGTATCCCTTTTTTCATTATTCTAAGGAAGCGGTTAGCATCAGGAATAAAACCAGTTTTCCCTGTTAGTATCAAAAGGTCAATCAAAGGGGCTACTGCCTCCTGAGAAAAGCTACCTCCGGCAAAAGGGCTAACAAGCTCACGCGGTAAGGTAGCAGGTAACCTACCCTTGAACTTACCCATTAGCTCCCCTACAATATCAAGCCTCTTTCTGAGACTTGTGCTTAAGCTTAGGAGGTCCCTCTTAGAGCTATATAAAAGCCCTTCGAGCCTCAAAAGCCCAATATAAGTAAGACCCTGTGGAAACCCCACTGCCATATCAGGTGCATGAACTTTAGGAACCCTCTTAAGGTTTTCTTCTATCTTAGAAATAGTATTAATATTACGCTCTAAGGCATTATAAGATAAGGATATAATCTCAGTTAACACTCCATCTTCTAATGCCATTCTTAATGCCCTTATAGGACATTTCCCATTAAGCAAAGCTAAAAACTCTAAAGTAATCCTTTCATGTGCAGGATACCTTATATCTCCTGATAGTTCCTTCAAGGTCTGCCTTGTTTTTTTAGCAATCCTAAAACAGAATTCAGATGAAAAACGATAAGCTCTTAAGAGCCTTAAAGGGTCATCCTTAAAGTTTTGCTTTAAGATTTTCCTGATAATGCCTTTCTTAAGGTCTTTTATGCCGTCAAATGGGTCTAAGAGACCCATTTCTGGGGACCATGCAAGGCTATTAAATGTAAAGTCCCTTGTTTTAAGGTCATCTGTTATATCACCTCTAAGTCTTGAAAAATCCAGTGTAACTCTGTTTTTAAGGACTATTCTAAGCATGTGCTCTTTTTTAAGCTCTATGAGCTTCCCATTTAGCTTATCTCTAATGGAACTGACTGTTTTTTTAAGATTTTTCTTTATGACGAAATCTATATCATTTGAATGAACACCCTGACTTATGAGGTCTCTGAGAAAGCCTCCAACAAGGTATATGTCTTTAGTTCCGGCAAATACTTTTTTTATAAGCAGGTTTTTATAGAGGTCTTTTTTCTGGAGGCTCATTACCTGATGCCAAACATCCTTTTTGTAGAAAGGACTGTGTTTAAAAGCAGTATTGCTATAGTAACAGGACCTACCCCGCCTGGGACAGGTGTTATATAAGATGCCTTAGGAGAAACACTTTCGAACTCAACATCACCAACGAGTGTTCCATCAGGAAGACTGTTTATGCCAATGTCCACCACTATAACGCCTTCTTTAACCATATCTCCGGTTATAAGAGCAGGTCTTCCAACTGCAACGCAGAGTATATCGGCAGTTTTGGTCTTATCAATAAGGTTTTTAGTTTCCCTGTGACATACTGTAACAGTTGCTCCTTTTGCGAGCATCATAAGAGCTAAGGATTTACCAACAGTCAGGCTCTTGCCTACAACTGTAACATCTTTTCCCTTAAGCGAGATTCCATAATGCTCGATGAGCCTTATTACGCCATAAGGCGTGCACGGAAGGAACGAGGGGGTTACAGAGCCTTCCTCCACCCCTCCAAAAAGCTGATATGTCGATTCCTCTGCAGCAAGCCGTCCTATGGATATAGCACCAAGTCCATCTACATCCTTTTCAGGTGTGATTGTATTTAAAACTGCCCTTGGGTTAATGTATTTTGGCAGAGGCAGAAACACTAAAATACCACTTACCCTTTCGTCTTTATTCATCCTTTTAATCAAGTCCAGCACCTCGTTAAGAGATGCATCTTCAGGGAGACGATGCGTATGGTCTTTGATGCCGAGCTTCCTACACAGGCTTGTCGTAGTTAAAAGATACTGCTCGGATGCAGTGTTTGAGCCAACAATCACCATTGCAAGTCCAGCTGAAATCCCATGTGCCTTAAGCCTGTCTATCTCGGAACGTATATCTTTGTATATAAGGGATGCAACAACCGAGCCCTTCATTAGTTCAGGCATAATCCTCCTCGTTAGAGAAAAATAAAGTTAATTATAACACATGAAATGTTTCACCTGAAATGTTTCACTGTTCCCATTTCCACATTCGTCATTCCTGCTTGTCAGGAATCCAGTCTTTTTCTGTCATTGCCTATGACATTGACCCCCTTTAGAAAATTTCAGTTTATCTAACAATTAGATAAATTAATGAGCAATATCGTTGAAAATCCAATAATTTACAGTTTATAATTAAAACCTTACTCAGAGACCTCTAAAAAAGGAGAAGCACGGTGGTTAAGGACATGGAGGCATTAGAAAGGATATACGCCAATCATAAGGATGAAGGCAATATCATTGCTATTCTTCAGGCTCTTCAGGAGGCATTCGGTTATATCCCCGAGGAGGCTGTTAACTGGCTCGCAGACAGGCTCTGGATTCCAAGAAGCAATTTTTTTGGCATTGCCACATTCTATGCCCAGTTCTATCTCAGCCCGAGAGGCAAAAACATTATTACTGCCTGTAGTGGAACTGCATGCCATGTCAAAGGCAGTGAAAGATTAATCAATACCATAGGCAGAGAGCTAAACCTTTTAGAAGGGAAAAACATAACAGAAGACAATATGTTTACGCTCGAGAAGGTCAACTGTGTTGGTGCATGCAGTATTGCTCCTGTTGTGATTATCAATAAAAAGGTTCATGGAAAAGCAAGTGCGGATAAAATCATAAAAGAGATAAAGGGACTGCAAAAGAAATGAGAAATAAAGACATGCTCATAAAGGTCTGCATGGGCACAGGTAGCATTGCCGCAGGTGGAGCCGATGTGATGAGGACATTCAAGAAAAGTCTCGATAAAGCGGGCATTAAGGCAACTGTCGAGCCTCGTTGCAGTATCCACAAGGTTGGCTGTCGGGGACTTTGTGCTAAAGATGTGTTAGTTGACATAATTAAAGGTGATGAAAAGACAACATACCAGTTCATAACCCCTGACAAGGTAGAACGGATTGTCATAGAGCATATCGTTAGTGGCACGGCTGTTAGAGAATGGCTTGTTCAAGAGGACTACTATAATTTCCATAAAAAACAGGTAAAGGTCGTGCTTTCCAATTGCGGTGTCATTGACCCGGAGGATATAGATGCGTATAAAGCAACAGGTGGGTATGAGGCTTTAGAGAATGTTCTTAAGACTAAAGCACCTGAAGAGGTTATAGAGACAATCAAGAAATCAGGTCTTCGTGGAAGAGGTGGGGCAGGGTTTCCAACTGGTCTTAAATGGGAGCTCTGTAGAAAGGCTCTATCGGAAGAGAAATACATTATCTGTAATGCCGACGAAGGCGACCCCGGGGCATTTATGGACAGGTCTGTTATAGAGGGAAACCCTCATGCTGTGCTTGAAGGAATGCTCATCGGTGCATACTGTATTGGCTCTAAAGGTGGTTATGTCTATATAAGGGCAGAATACCCGCTTGCAGTTGAAAGGCTTAAGATTGCCATTAAACAGGCAAGAGAAAACAACATTTTAGGGAAAAACATTCTGGGTAAAGGCTTTAGTTTCGATATAAAGATAAAGCTTGGTGCAGGTGCATTTGTCTGTGGCGAGGAGACTGCTCTTATAGCCTCAATAGAAGGCCAAAGGGGAATGCCCCGTGCAAAGCCACCCTTCCCTGTTTATTCAGGGCTCTGGGGAAAACCCACTGTTATAAACAATGTGGAGACACTGGCAAACATCCCTTACATAATAAGAAAAGGTGCGGATTGGTTTTCCTCTTATGGCACAGAGATCTGGTGGCTGTATCCCGGCAAGTATGGTGGATATCAAGGTTGACTATGAATCCCTTGCACTTGTTGGCTCTATAGTTGGCTCAGGAGGTATGATTGTTCTCGATGAGGACAACTGCATGGTGAACATGGCAAAATACTTTCTTACATTCACACAGGCAGAATCATGCGGAAAATGCGTTCCATGTAGAATCGGCACAAAACGCCTTCTTGAGATTCTTGAAAAGGTAACAAGGGGTGAGGGGACAGAGAAAGACCTCTTACTGCTTGAAAAATTGGGCAATGATATAAAAGCCGCATCCCTTTGCGGTCTTGGACAGACTGCTCCAAACCCTGTGCTAAGCACCCTGAAATACTTTAAAGACGAATACGAGGCACACCTTCAAGGCAGATGCCCTGCAAAGGTTTGCAAAGACCTCCTCACTTATTATATCCTTGAGGAATTCTGTAAAGGCTGTGGAGCATGTATGAAGGTATGTCCTACAAAGGCAATAACAGGCGAGAAGAAAAAGCCCCATAAGATAGACCCCTCGGTATGCATAAGGTGCGGGGCATGTTTTGATGTATGCAAATTCAAATCAGTGGCAAAGAAATAAATATGATAAAGCTTACAATAGACGGAAAGACTCTAACAGTGTTAGAGGGCACAACCGTGCTTGAGGCAAGCAGGATGACTGATATCACAATACCAACCCTGTGTCATCATCCAAAGCTTACTCCATTTGGAGGCTGTCGGCTCTGTATAGTGGAGATAAAGGGCATTCCGAGGCCTGTAACATCATGCACAACGCCTGTCGCAGAAGGAATAGAGGTTATAACCTCAACCCCTAAGCTTGATGACCTGAGAAAGACCCTGCTTGAGCTTATACTCTCGGACCACCCTAATGACTGCATGATATGCGAAAAAGCAGGAGACTGCACACTTCAGGAGCTTGCATACTTTTACGGCATAAAGGAAAACAGATTTAAAGGACAAAGACGGCTCTACGAAAAAAAAGATGGAAATCCATTTATAGAAAGGGATATGGAGAAATGCATTCTATGCGGAAGATGCGTAAAGGCATGCGATGAGATTCAGGGAGTTTCTGCTATAGATTTTGCATATCGTGGATTTAAATCGAAGATAAGTCCTCCTTACGAGCATGCCCTTGACTGCGAGTTCTGCGGTCAGTGTGTGGCAGTGTGTCCAACAGGCGCTCTTACTGGAAAGATGTGGGCACTCAGGGGAAGGCATAAAGACATAAAAGAGGTAGACACTGTATGTGGCTATTGCGGCACAGGCTGTAACATAACACTTCATGTAAGAAGAAATGAAGTGATTCGGGTAACCTCAAAAGAAGACAGATGGAACGAGGGCTGGCTATGCGTTAAAGGCAGGTTTGGCTACTCCTTCATAACAAGCCCAGACAGGCTTAAAAAGCCCCTTATAAAACAAAACGGCACATTCAAAGAAGTCTCATGGGATGAGGCACTCGGCTATTCGGCAGAAAGACTTAAGGAGATAAAAGGTAAGTATGGCTCGGATTCGATAGCAGGGCTTTCCTCTGCAAGATGCACTACAGAGGAAAACTATCTTTTCCAGAAATTCATGAGAGCAGTCATCGGCACGAATAATGTTGACCACTGTGCCCGTCTCTGACATGCCCCTACCGTAGCCAGTCTGGCTACAATCTTTGGCTCAGGGGCAATGACTAACTCCATAAGAGAAATAGAAGGCATGGAGGTCATCTTCATAATCGGCTCTAACACAAAGGAGACACATCCTGTCATTGCAAACAGGATGCTTAAGGCAGTAAGATTAGGAGCAAAACTTATCGTAGCAGACCCAAGAAAGGTCCCGCTTGTAAGATTCTCCGAGATATTCCTCAGGCTTAAAGCAGGCACGGATGTAGCCCTCGCAAACGGCATTGCACATGTAATATTAAAAGAAGGCATTTATGACGAGAGTTTTATCAGGGAAAGAACGGATGGATTCGATGAATGGAGAAAAACTATAGAGGCATTCACTCCAGAGAATGCCTCGATGATAACAGGCGTGCCAAAGAAAGATATAATCAGGGCAGGCATGCTTTATGGGGCATCGAGAAAAGCAGGGATCTTCTACACTATGGGAGTTACACAGCACACTCATGGAACCGATAATGTGAATGCAATTGCCAATCTTGCCCTTCTTACTGGAAACATAGGAAGGGAGCATACAGGTATAAACCCCTTGAGGGGACAAAACAATGTTCAAGGTGCATGCGATGCAGGATGCTTGCCGAATGTTTATCCCGGGTATCAAAGGGTTGACCTGCCTCCTGTAAAAAGGAAATTCGAGAATGCATGGGGCTCTACGCTTTCAGCAGTCGAAGGGCTGAAATCTACTGAGATGATAGAGGCATCTTTTGAGGGAAAACTCAAGGCACTTTATATAATGGGCGAAAATCCTCTTCTTACGGACCCCAATTCAGCACACACACTTAAGGCACTCAAAAACCTTGAATTCCTTTTAGTTCAGGACATATTCCTTACAGAGACAGCCTCGATTGCAGATGTGGTTTTACCTGCAGTGTGTTTTGCCGAAAAGACCGGGACATTCATAAACACAGAAAGGAATGTTCAGCTCGTAAGAAAAGCAGTAGAGCCGCCAGGGGATGCAAAAGAAGACTCGTGGATAATCTCCGAGATTTCAAACATGCTGGGTTATTCCATGAGATATACATCATCCGAAGAGGTTTTTGAGGAGCTTGGCAGTCTCTGGCCTGCTCTTCAGGGCATATCATATGGAAGGATTCGGGTAGATGGTGTTTTCTGGCCATGCCCAACAAAAGACCATCCGGGAACTCCTTACCTTTACAAAGCAGGGTTTCCACGGGGCAAGGTCTCATTCACCCCAGTTGACTATAAAGCATCGGCAGAGGTGGCTGATGAGGAATATCCATTTGTCCTTACAACAGGCAGAAACCTCTTTCAGTATCATGGAGGCTCTATGACACGGAGGGTTCGGCATATAGAGACTCATGCAGGTGAGCCTTATGCGGAGATAAACGAGGAGGATGCCTTAAGGCTTGGCATCAAAGATGGCGAGACGATAAAGGTCTTATCGAGAAGAGGACATATAAAGATAAAGGCAAGGATAACAGGCAGGGTCTCTGTAGGAACGCTATTCATCCCTATGCACTATAGGGAAGCCGCTGCAAATGTGCTCACCAACGATGCAGTTGACCCTCATGCAAAAACACCTGAATTCAAGGTCTGTGCAGTTAATATAGAAAAATAAATTATTTAAAGGAGAAACTTATGGTTAGTAAAACCGAACTGAGGAAACAATTACTTTTTGAAGACTTCGCTGAGTCCGAGCTTGAAAAACTGACATCCATCGTAAAAGAGCTTTCATTAAAAAAAGAGGGGTTACTATTCAAAGAAGGCGATGACACAAAGGGTATTTATATGGTTCGCTCTGGAAAGATAGAGATTAACAAGGTAACTCCTGATGGATGGAAGCAGACACTGGCTGTCCTGATGCCAGGGAATTTCTTTGGAGAGCTTTCAATACTTGAAAAGAGAAAGCATGAAGCAAATGCAGTGGCACTGGAAAATACAGAGCTGTTTAAGCTCCAGAAAGATGACTTTGAAAAAATAGAAAAAGAAGATGCTTATCTGGCATCGCAGATAATAAAAAAGATTGCTTTGATTATGAGCAAGAATCTAAGGCGTATGAACGAGAAATTCTTAAGCGCCTTGATAAATTACTGAAAAGGAGGATTTTTTTCTATGCCTATTGACCCTACGAAACATGCAGACTGGCAGGTAGCAGAAGACGCCGAAAAGACGATGAAGACTGTTTATCGGTTAGGAGAGGAATTAGGACTTGAAAAACAAGAACTGCTTCCACACGGACATTATGTTGCAAAGGTTGATTTCAAAAGCATCCTTAGCAGGCTTAAAAACAAGCCCGATGGTAAATACATAGATGTAACAGCCATCACCCCTACCCCCCTTGGAGAAGGCAAATCCACTACTACGATGGGACTTACTCAAGGTCTTGGAAGGAGAGGCAAGAAGGTCGTATCCGCAATAAGACAGCCCTCTGGCGGACCAACGATGAACATCAAGGGCTCAGCCGCAGGAGGCGGACTTTCCCAATGCATTCCCCTTACGCCATTTTCATTAGGGCTGACAGGAGACATAAACGCCATTATGAATGCCCATAACCTTGCACTCGTTGCCCTTACATCGAGACTACAGCATGAGTTCAACTACACAGACGAACAGCTATCGAAAAGGGGTCTTAAGAGGCTTAACATCGACCCTCGAAATGTCGAGATGAAGTGGATTATGGATTTCTGTGCTCAGTCACTGAGAAAGATACTAATAGGCATTGGCGAGAAGATGGATGGCTTCATGATGGAGTCAGGCTTTGCCATTGCAGTGTCCTCAGAGGTCATGGCTATACTTGCAGTCTCTACAGACCTCAAGGACATGCGTGAAAAGATGGGCAGGATTGTGGTTGCATATGATAAGCACGGCAAGCCTGTTACAACAGAAGACCTTAATGTGGCAGGTGCAATGACTGCATGGATGGTCGAGGCACTCAATCCAAATCTCTTACAGACAATCGAGGGACAGCCTGTTTTTGTCCATGCAGGGCCATTTGCAAATATAGCAATAGGCCAATCATCCATAATAGCAGATAGGATTGGGCTTAAGCTCGGAGACTATCATGTCACCGAGTCAGGCTTTGGAGCGGATATTGGGTTTGAGAAGTTCTGGAACCTCAAGTGCAGGTTCTCAGGCTTAAAGCCCCATGCCGCAGTGATTGTTGCAACTATAAGGGCACTTAAATGTCATGGTGGAGCACCGATTCCTGTGCCGGGAAGACCAATGCCAGAGGAATATAAGACAGAAAATGTAGGCTGGGTTGAAAAAGGCACTGAAAACCTCATCCATCATATAAAAACTGTTAAGAAGGCAGGCATTAACCCTGTTGTGTGCATAAATGCCTTTTTTACTGACACCGAAGCAGAGATAAAGGTTGTGAGTAGGCTTGCAGAGTCAGCAGGCGCAAGGGTTGCTGTCTCCAAGCATTGGCAGTTTGGCGGAGAAGGTGCTCTTGACCTTGCAGATGCAGTTATAGATGCCTGTAACGAGCCGAATGATTTCAGGTTCCTCTATGAACTCAGTATGCCTCTTAGAAAAAGAATCGAGACTATTGCAAAAGAGGTCTACGGTGCAGATACTGTTGAGTACTCTCCCGATGCCCTACAGAAAGCAAAGAGGATGGAGGATGACACCGAGATAGCAAAGCTGGGCATATGTATGGTCAAGACCCATCTGAGTCTTTCGGATAATCCCAACATCAAGGGAGTGCCAAAGAACTGGAAGCTTTTCGTAAGGGACATACTTACATATAAGGGAGCTGGTTTCGTAGTGCCTGTGGCAGGTGCAATTAAGCTTATGCCTGGCACAAGCTCTGACCCTGCATATAGAAGGGTTGATGTGGATGTGGAAACAGGCAAGGTCAAAGGGCTGTTCTAACTGCCTTATGATAAAGGCAGTTATCTTTGACTTTGGAGGGGTTCTTGCAGAGGAAGGCTTTAGAGAAGGGCTTAAGGCTATTGCAAGAAGTAATGGACTCGACCCAGATGTATTCTTTAAAACAGGAGAGGATCTCATATACGAAACAGGTTATGTAACAGGCATGGCAAGAGAATCCGATTACTGGAAGGCAGTAAGGAAAAAAACAGGCATCAGTGGAAAAGACAATGACCTCAGAGAAGAAATCCTGAGAAGGTTTACATTAAGACAATGGTTGATAAGGCATGTCAAAGGGCTAAGGGCATCAGGCATGGTTACAGCTATCCTAAGCGACCAGACCAACTGGCTCGAGGAGATTGCCAACGAAACCAATCTGTACGATGGATTTGATTATGTGTTTAATTCATTCAGAATCAAAAAAGGCAAAAAAGACCCATCTGTTTTCAAGGATGTCTGTAATGCTATGGGACTGAATCCTTCTGAGGTCATCTTTGTAGATGACAACCCTGAAAACATAAAGAGGGCATCTTCCGAGGGTCTGAATGTCATACATTTCAAGGATAAAGATGACTTTTTAAAAGGGATACGGAGATTTATCCACTTTCAATAATCTATCCCCTTTTCAGGCTTTATTCCCTTGTCAAAGGCATGCCTTATTTCCTTCATCTCAGTCACAGTATGAGCCCTTTTTATCACATCGGGGTGTGCATCTCTTCCTGTAAGAATAAGATGCATTGAAGGAGGTTTATCGTTAATTAGCTCAAGCAACTGAGAAAGGTCAACAAGCCCTAACTGAAGGGCATTATTTATCTCATCCAGTATGAGAATATCGAAATTTTCTGAAAGCATCTTTTCTCTTGCAAGTTTTATTGCAGACTGTGCAGAAAGCCTGTGTTTTTCATGTGCCTTTGGATTATAAAATCCCTTTCCCATAAGATGGAATTCTACATTAAGCTTTTTAAGTGCAGGCATCTCTCCTGAAGACTTGCCTTTTATAAAATAGATTATACATACCTTCATGCCATGCCCTACTGCCCTCAAAGCCATGCCTAATGCTGAGGTCGTCTTTCCTTTGCCATCTCCTGTAAGGACAATAATGATGCCTGTTTTTCTCATGGACTTAGATGTGCTCATATGTGTCATTGAAGCCTATCTGGCTTCCATTGCCATAATCTTTTAATTGCCAATAAGGAGGGGATGTGATAATGAGATGGACAGATTCGTCTTTGAGCTCTTTCATCTTTCGGCTATCACCGAGGATTATTTTATGAAGGGTTTTCATGACAATTATTATACAGCAGTGGCAACTGCGCTTTCTCTTTTATTTTTAACTTCCGCCCTGCATAAAAAGAAGCCATCCTCTTACTTTGATATTCTATTGACCTTTCGTCTAAGTTTTTTAAATCGTGTTTTGGGAAAAATTCTATCTTTTGCCTCCCGACATAATTATAGCTACTACTTACATTATTTGGTGCTTCTATAAGGCGCTCTATTATAGGTAGACTTTTAAGAGCAAGTTTCTCTTTATCATCATCTTTTGAAAAATGGTCTATGCAGTTACGAACGCATCCCAAAAGCAAGTCTATAAACTGGATAAAATTTGAATACTGGTTTGAAGAATCTTTATGGTCAGAGTTAATGAAATTAATTTCTTTTGTTTTGAAGGTAATTTTCCCATCCTGCTCATCTATAGAAAATATTGAATGCCATGGAAAATAAGAATGGGTCTCTAATGCTTTGTTTTCATCATGGTAAATGCTATCAATAAAAATTTTTACATATCTATTAAAGTAAGTTTTAACAGGCTTTAATATTGCAGTTCGGAAAAATCTGTTGTATATGATATTTTGTCCCCCATTGCCGAATTTGGACTTATCCAGTTTTGTTAAATCTATGCCCAATATATGAAAATAGATTTTATCTCTATCTCTTAAAAAATAATCTAACCATCTATCTGCAACAAAATACTTGTCTTTCGATTTACTAATATCGCTAAAACGAACCTCTGTATCGTTTTTGCTATGGTATCGGCATAGCGGGTTACATTTTCCCCATATTTTATCTTTTTGGGGGTTGCCGCAACGGCTATTTAGTAAATCATCCAAAAGAATTTGTTCTTTAGGTTCTGGAACTACTAATATCCCTAAATAAATCCATTCACCTATTACAACTGATTCATCACAGAACAACTTTAGAGTAATAGACTCTGGTTTTTCCGGCTCTTTAAGTCCGAATAAGTCAGAAGAACAAGCTATAGGTGTTGTGTAAATGATATGAAACCTCTAAAATTTAGGTTAGCTTCTTTTTGCAATAAGGTTACTTTAGATGCTTGTTGGTTTCCGCTGTTTTTATTACCTGCCACCCACCACCCCTATGAGGTGTTACATGAACCTCGCTTTTTACCATATCACCCTCCTTATTAAATTTCTCCTTATTCAACCACAATATCTCGTATTTGTCAAGCTAAAAATGTTATATATAATACTACATATAGAAGCAAGGGGCTTCAGGGAAACCTTTATCCATAACCTCATCTTCAGCATAAGAAGATATATTACCCTCCTTGCCTTCTCAAGCCTGCTCTCCAAAAGCTCACAGACTGCCCGGTAGACCTCGTTCAGTTCGTTCTGTGTCAGGACTAAAATGTTAAAGACGCTACAACCCTGATATAAATTACTCATTCTCTTTACTACTGATTGGCAAGGGACGAATGCGAATACGGGTTTGTGGTGAGAGAGCATTGTCTATGAGAAATCTCATGCAGATGTTAATAACGGTATTTCACGCTCCCGCACAGCCTCGGAGGCGTATTTCAGTGCTTCCTGAACATCTTCGTGCTCCAAATCCGGGAACATCTTGAGAATTTCTTCTTCCAGCATGCCTTCTGCAACCATGCCGACAATAGTTGCTATAGGTATACGGAGCCCACGAATGCATGGAGCACCACCCATCTGGTCTGGATTGACTGTAATTCTGGTAAATCTCATCTTATACCTCCTCAGATATTATACCAAAAGCACCCTCACAACCACTTTCCTTCTCAAGCCTACCATCCAAAAGCTCACAGACTGCCCGGTAGACTGTAAGAATTATATATCCTTTGATGGACATATGTCATAAAGCACGCATTCCTCATGCCTTGGCTTTCTTGCCTGACAGACCTTTCTTCCATGAAATATGAGAAGGCTCGAAATAGCACCCCACTCTGCCTTTGGGGTTATTGCCATCAGGTCTTTCTCTATCTTTATAGGGTCTTCATTTTCCGTAAGCCCGAGCCTGAATGAAAGCCTTTTGACATGGGTGTCAACTGCAATGCCCTCGTTTATGCCGTAGGCACTACTTAGCACAATATTGGCTGTCTTTCTTGCAACACCTGGAAGTGTTATGAGTTCTGCCATGGTCTTTGGAACCTCGCCCTTAAAATCCTTTATAAGTTTCAAAGCACAGTTCTTAATATTCTTAGCCTTTGTCCTATAGAAGTTTATAGAGCTTATATCTTTTTCAATCTCTCCAATAGAGGCATTTGCATAATCCTTTACCGAGCTATATTTTTTGAATAATTTTTCGGTCACACGATTTACATGAACATCGGTTGTCTGGGCAGAAAGAATAGTTGCGACAAGTAGCTCAAATGGGTTTTTGAATGTGAGCACTGTGCCAATGGGGTATTGTTTTTTAAGGAGATTGATTATCTCTAAAGTCATTTCTTTAAGCATGCACCTAATTTCCTTTAACAATAATTATAGCTTCTCAAGAAATTATATCAAGTCCCTGCTCTATCTCGCTACATACATCTTCATCTATGGAAATCTCGAATCCATTCTCAAAGAACCTTACCCTGTCTTTAAATCTTTCAAGTATTCTCTGAACAGGAACTTCAGCCTCTTTTGAAAAAACAAACCTGAGTTTTCTATCTGTCTGTCTGATGGAGGTAATAAGAAGACCCTCTGCCTTCAGCCTGAACGACCTTTTCTTTCTTCTCGATGCCCTTAAGCTCGGATACTGCTTCTTCGAGCATCTCTATGTACATGTCAAAGCCAACTGCCATAATATATCCTGACTGCTCAGGACCAAGGAGATTCCCTGCGCCTCTTATCTCAAGGTCTTTCATTGCAAGCCTCAACCCTGCACCTAAATAGCTTAGCTCCTGAACTGCTTGAAGCCTTTTCCTTGCATCCTCATGGATAACATTCCATCCAGGAATAAGAAAATAGGCAAATGCCTTTTGATAGCTTCTTCCAACACGGCCCTTTAGCTGATAAAGGTCTGCAAGACCCATCTTGTCTGCCATATTTATGATTATTGTATTTGCGGTTGGTATATCCAATCCCGAGCCTATGATTGCAGAGGAGACAAGCATATCCACACTGCGATTCAGAAACTCAAACATAATCTTTTCGAGCTCTCTCGAAGTCTTCTGTCCGTGTGCAACGGCAATCCTTAAGTCAGGCATGAGATTCCTCAGATACCCTGCGACCTTCATTATGTCTTGAACCCTGTTATGAACGAAAAACACCTGTCCTTGTCTTTGTATCTCCTTACTTATAGCCTCTTTTATGATATTGTCTGAAAACACAGAAACAACACACCTCACAGAAAGCCTTTCCTCTGGAGGGGTCTCTATGATGCTCATACCCCTTATGCCCGAAAGAGCCATCTGAAGGGTCCTTGGTATTGGGGTTGCAGAAAGCGTAAGTATATCCACGCCTTTTTTAAGCTCCTTAATCCTTTCCTTCTGTGCTACGCCAAATCTGTGCTCCTCATCGATAATAAGGAGCCCAATGTCCTGAAATACTATATTTTTTGCAAGCAGGGCATGTGTGCCAATAACTATATCTACCTCGCCTTGGCCAATTGCCTTTATGGTTTTTTGCAGTTCCCTTTTAGATTTAAACCTGCTTAGATAATCGATTCTTACTGGGAATGCAGAGAACCTGTCTTTGAATGTTCTCAGGTGCTGTTCGCAAAGAAGCGTTGTAGGCACAATAACAGACACCTGTTTTCCGTCATAAATAGCCCTAAAAGCCGCCCTCATGGCGACCTCGGTCTTTCCATAGCCAACATCTCCTGTAAGAAGCCTGTCCATCGGCTTTCTGGATGCCATATCCTTTTTAATCTCCTCTATAGTTCTTATCTGGTCAGGGGTTTCCTTATATAGAAAGAAGCTATCGAATTCCCTGTGAAGCTCTGTGTCCTCGCTAAAACTAAAGCCCTCTGAGACCTCTCTTTCTGCATAAAGCCTGAGGAGTCGCTGAGCCATCTCTTTTATCTTCTCTTTAACCTTTTCCTTTGTCCTTAACCATTTCTTACTTCCCAGTCTGTCGAGCTTAGGAATAGCCCCTTCTTTTGAGTGATACTTATGAACCTTATCTATTGCCTGTAAAGGAAGATAAAGCCTGTCTCCACCTTCATATTCGATGCTCATCAGGTCATATTCAGAGCCCTCCACAGTCTGCCTTAAAAGACCCAGAAACCTTCCAATGCCATGCAGGTTATGAACAACATAATCTCCTTCGTTAAGGTCCGATAGGGATGCAATTAGGCTTGAAGTGCGGGAGCTCTTCATTGGCCTGAATGGAGGCTTTTTGAATATCTCGCTTTCGGTAAGTATATAAAGCCCTTTCATAAAGAGCCCTGCCGAAAGCTCGCCATTTAATATCGAGATTCGACCTTCATAGGATACCTGCTCTTTTATATCCAAAAGAGGCGCAATGAGTCCGCCTTCTTTTAAGATTTCCCCTACTCTTTCAGCCTGCCACACCGAAGAAGAAACGATTATTACCTTATTTTCTTTCATTAGTCTTTCAACGGATGTGGCAAGCTCCTCTATGCCCTTTCTTTCCTCAGGCAGTATGCCACACCCCTTTATAGAAAGAAGCCTTGCATCTACGCCCTCGTCCCTGATTGCATATTTTGAAAGGACATGCCCCTCTCCTATTTCCTCTTGGGCAGATTCCGCAAAGAAGACCTCGTATCCCTTTATCAACTCCATTATATTTACTCCTGCCTTTGGCTCATTTGCAGGCAGGATGGCACAGTCCATTATGCTGGATATTGATTTCTGGGTCTCTGTGTCAAACACCCTCATGTTTTCTATGACATCGCCAAAGAATTCCACCCTGACAGGGTTTTCCTCTGTAGATGGAAATATGTCAAAAATCCACTGCCTTACACTGAACTGCCCTTTCTCTGTAACAAGACTAACATGCTCATAACCTAAAACCCTAAGTCTCTCTGTAAGGCGCAATCTATCGAGTTCCATAGAGGTTTTAAGGTAAAGGACATCTTCCTTGAGGGAGGATGGTAACCATAAATTCGAAAGTGCATCTTTGCTTGTAATAACAGATGCCTTTTTAGCTTCGACAGAGAGTTTATATACAACCTCAGCCCTTTTGCCCGATGCTGTGGAAGTATCAGGCTCTGGAAGAAACACACAACCAGTGTCATCGGTATGGAGAAGTCTTTTATAAAACAGTATGTCCCTGAGTAGCCTTTCGGCTAACTCCTCGTCCTCTTCAATCATAATGAATGGCTCTTTAAGCAGTGAAAGAAAAATCGCAATGGATGAGCCACCGAGATTATAGATACGCTTTGGATAAGGTATGAGAGGGGATATGAAACTCTTGATATGCTGAGGAAGGCTCATAAGGCTAAAAGGTATTTTTTAATGCCTGTATCTTTTCGATTATCCCTGTTGTAGAGGCACCTTCTATATAAGGAAGGCTCACGGTCTGACTGACAAGGTCTGAGCCCACAACCTCCTCCTTCTTCCAGTCGCCACCCTTGACAAGCACATCGGGTCTAAGGAGTTTTATCAGCTCATAAGGAGTATCCTCCTCAAAGACAGTGACATAATCCACCATCTCTAAAGCCGAAACAACCTCTATGCGCTCTACCTGAGGAGTAACAGGCCTTCCGGGCTTTATCCTCGAGACCGATTTGTCGGAGTTTACCGCTACTATAAGAACATCTCCTAATTTTTTTGCCTCCCTGAGATACCTTATATGTCCAATATGAATAATATCGAAACAGCCGTTTGTAAAGACCACCTTTTTGCCCCTTGACTTTGCATCCATAAGAGATGATTTGAGCTCGTCGTGATTCAGCACCCTACCCACTATATAGCCCCTTTGGCAGAGGGCACTGCCCTCTCGAGAATCATCTTTTTTGCCTTCTCCATCGTCTCCCTATCTCCTTTATAGGAAAGCATGTTAATAGCCTCATCTATTGGAAACCATCTGGACTTATCAACCTCACGGTCATGGTCTTCTGTTGTGCCACTTATGTAGCTCATAAGATAATAATGAACTGTCTTTTTACACCTTGCGTTTTCTTCTCTCATAAAATACCAGTAAGATATATCGCCTATCTTGTCGATAAGCCTTCCGTTTAAGCCTGTCTCCTCTTTTACCTCTCTCATGGCAGTGCTTTCAGGGGTCTCTCCTTTGTCAATAATGCCTTTTGGCAGACTCCAGATATTACCTCCCTTTATGGCAATAAGGGCAACCTCTATACTTCCATCTGCCTCTTTAAATACGACTCCACCTGATGAGACCTGTATCTTCAACCTCGAGGGCTTCATGGAAGGCCCTTTCCTTCAAAAAGCCTCATTATGTCGTTGTAAAGGGCAAATGCCATAAGTGTGATAATAACAGCAAGCCCTATCCTCTGGGCAATGAGCATTGTGCGCTCATCGAGAGGCTTTCTTCTTATAGCCTCTATGCCCAAAAACATTATATGTCCGCCATCGAGCACTGGAATAGGAAGCAGATTAAGGATTCCTAAGTTTACGCTTATTATAGCCATGAAGGTAAAGAAATTCAGCACTCCCCTCGATGCCTGCTCTCCTGCCATCTGCACTATGAGTATAGGTCCTCCGATTGTCTCGGCAGGTATGACCCTCTGCAAAAGCTTTATAACCGATATGATTGTAAGTGCAGTGACCTCATATGTCTTAATAAACCCGTTTTTGACTGCATCGGGGACACCGAAACGCTTTATAAATGTATTTCCCAACGGCTTTATGCCAATGAGCCCAATTTCATTTTCCTCGCCAAATATATTTTTAACTACCTTTCTTTCAGGCACTATTTTTAATGAGATAATGTCTTGTCCTCTTTTTATCTTAAGGTCAAGACCTTTCTCTGGGCTTCCGTGTATTATGCCTGTCATCTCATCCCACTCGGTTATATTTTCTGCATTTATCCCTATGACCCTGTCGCCTTTTTGAATTCCTGCATGGCTTGCTGGAGAATCCTCGATGACCTCTCCGACATCAGGATAAAGAATAGGGATGCCGTTTGCAAATATAAAAATAAAAATGACTACTGCAAATAACATATTGAAAAGAGGCCCTGAAAACAATATCCAGAACCTTTTTCTGACAGGCTGAAGGTTATATGCAAATGCCTTTTCCTCTTCCTTTAGTGTAACGCCCTGTTCTTCCCCAAGCATCTTCACATATCCGCCGAGTGGAAATGCCGATATGAGATACTCCGTATCTCCAACCTTTCTTCCGATAACCTTTGGCCCAAAGCCTAAGGAAAACTTCAAAACCCTTACACCCATGAGCTTTGCAAAGAGAAAGTGTCCAAGCTCATGCACGAATATCAGGATTCCTAATAAGACGATTGCCAGAAGAAATGTCATTATGTCTTCCTAAACACCCTTTCTTTAGAGCCGATAAGGTCTCCTGAGAG
Organism: Nitrospirota bacterium; assembly: GCA_016207905.1. Classification (NCBI taxonomy): domain Bacteria; kingdom Pseudomonadati; phylum Nitrospirota; species Nitrospirota bacterium. The sequence continues at coordinate 40,512 of JACQZC010000028.1, forward strand.
TTTTCTTGCCCAATTGTCAGCCTCTATGACAGATTCGATGCCTGTTATGTCTTTCTTTGTATGCGACCTGATTGTATCTTTTATTATAGCAGGAATATCGTTAAACCCGATTCTTCTTTTAAGAAAAGCCTCAACTGCCACCTCGTTTGCGGCATTAAGCACAGCAGGAACTGTTCCGCCCATCCTGAGTGCTTTGTATGCATAAGAAAGGCATGGGAAACCTTCTGGGTCAGGTGACATAAAAGTTAGTTTTCCCACATCCGAAAGGTCAAGAGGAGGTATTACATCATTGAGTCTTTCGGGATACGAAAGGGCATAGGCAATAGGTGCTTTCATATCAGGCAGAGACATCTGAGCTATATTACATCCGTCATTTAGCTCTACGATAGAGTGTATTATGCTTTCGGGATGGATGAGGACCTTTATCTTAGAAGGCTCTATGCCAAAAAGATAATGTGCCTCCATGACCTCAAAGCCTTTATTCATGAGTGTTGCGGAATCCACTGTGATTTTTCTGCCCATCTTCCAGCTTGGATGCCTGAGTGCATCCTCTACTGTTACATTTATAAGCTCGTTTTTTTGCATGCCTATGAAAGGCCCGCCTGATGCAGTAAGGACGATTCTCCTTACATCCTTAATGTTTTTTCCTTCGAGGCACTGGAGAATCGCACTGTGCTCGCTGTCAACAGGAAGAATCCTTACATTTCTTTTTTTTGCCTCTGCCATAACAATCTCACCTGCTGAAACGAGGGATTCTTTATTGGCAAGCCCTATGGTCTTACCTGCCCTTATAGCAGAAAGGGTTGGGACCAACCCGGCAAAGCCAACAATGGCAGAAAGGACAAAATCCGATTTTTTGTATCCAGCTACTCTTTTGATTCCCTCGGTTCCTTCAAAGACTGAGACCAAGGTTTGCCTTTTTATCGCATCAGCTGATTTGCCATCTAAGACGGCAACTATCTCGGGCTTAAACTCTTTTATCTGATTAAGAAGCAACCTGTGGTTACATCCTGCTGTAAGTCCTACGACCCTAAAGCTATCCCTATGCCTTCGGATGACATTAAGGGCACTTCTTCCTATAGAGCCTGTTGAGCCTAATATAGTTATTCGTTTCATGGAAAATGCAATTGATATTATAACGCATTTCACCCTCTTATGACATCAAGGGCTTCCATATTTCATGTAAGTTGAGCCTATGAAGGCTTCCTCGATGAGCCAAAAACGACTCCTACAGACGATATAATCGCAAGGATGCCTCCAAGCAGTCTTAACATAGGCACTGTTCCGTAGTTACAGGGCATAGAAGGGCTTTTACAGTAGCCAATAGCCTCTGGTATGAGGATAACCGATAAGGCACTGATAAACGATACAAACATTAGCCATCTCAGGGTCTCAGTGGATTTCGAGAAAAATACTCCGATGGCTATGGAAAGGATTATGCCTCCAAGAAACATCTCTGAAACGCCCATATATGTGCAAGCCATTCTTGACTTCCCAGTAAACTCGCATACCGGAAGGATATACTTTGGCGTAAGAAGGACAGATCCGCCTACTATAAAAAGCACTGTGCCAAACACCCTGTTTTTCATAATTTTTCGTCTTTTTTGGGTGTAATGTGTTTCTGCCAGTTCTTACCCTTATTTGGAAAATCGCTTCTATAGTGTGCTCCTACAGAGCCTTCCCTTAGAAGTGCGGCATCTGTTATAAGGTTAGCCACCTCGAGCATGTTTTTAAGCTCAAGCTCACGCCTTGTAAGAAACTGCTTATCGAGTATATAAGACCACTCCGAGAGTTTTTTCTTTGCAGTAGTTAGAGAATCCTTGCACCTTATAATGCCAACCTTTTCCCACATGAGTTTTCTTAGCTCTCCTCTAATCACATCGTGTGCAGGGATTGAGTGAAATATAAAATCTCTGACCTTTGCCTTTGGCGTTCTTATGCCTAAAAACCCTCTTAAGACTGCCTCACCTGCCCTTTTTCCATAGACAAGTCCCTCGAGCAGGCTATTGCTTGCAAGCCTGTTTGCTCCATGAACACCTGTGCATGCTGCCTCGCCTGCGGCAAAAAGCCCTTTTATGTTCGTTCTTCCATAGATATTGGTCTTAACCCCACCCATCACATAATGTGCCGCAGGACACACCGGGATTAGGTCATTTGTTATATTGCAGTCAAACTGAAGGCATGTGCTATAGATTCTCGGAAACCTCTTTTTTATAAAGCCTGCCTTTAGGTGTGTGAGGTCAAGGTATACATGAGTGCTTTTGGTTTTAAACATTTCTGTAATTATTGCCCTTGAGACAACATCCCTCGGTGCAAGTTCTGCCATTGGATGGTATCTCTTCATAAAAAGTTTTCCTTTTATGTTTCTAAGGAGACCGCCCTCTCCTCTCATTGCCTCACTAAGAAGGAAATGCGGTGCAGATGGAAGATAAAGGCTTGTTGGATGAAACTGTATAAACTCCATGTCCTCGAGCCTTGCCCCTGCCCTATAGGCTATTGCCATGCCATCTCCTGTTGCAACCTGAGGGTTCGTGGTTATAGAGAAGATCTGTCCTCCTCCGCCTGTAGCAAGAATCGTAGCCCTTGAAAACACTGCTAAGACCTCTCTGTCCCTCAAGACATATGCACCAATGCATGTGCCATCATGCATAATCAGGTCAACTGCCATTGAAAACGCAGACCTTTTTATAGATGTAAAAGACCTGACCTTATTAAGAAGAACCCTTGTAAGTTCCTTACCAGTTGCATCTCCGTGGGCATGAAGGATTCTTTTTCTTGTGTGTGCCGCCTCAAGAGTGAATGCAAGCCTTGAGCCTTCTTTATCGAACTTAGCACCCCATGAGATAAGCTCAAGGATTCTTTGAGGACCCTCCTCAACTAAAATCCTTACTGCTTCTTTTCTACAAAGCCCATCACCTGCTTTAAGTGTGTCCCTGTAATGAATTCCTACCTCGTCTTCATCGCTTAAGGCAACTGCAATACCGCCCTGTGCATAACCAGTTGTGCTTTCCGATGGGATGTCCTTTGTGACAACGAGGACCTCTCCATGAGGGGCAAGCTTTATTGCGGCACTCAGACCTGCCACACCGCTTCCGATTATTAGAAAATCCGTGTATTCCTTATTCATAACCCTTCCATAAGTTCCTTAAAATCCGATATGAAAGGGAATTCTGCAGAAGGTTTTTTCCTTTCCTTTGAATTTGCTCCTGTCTTAAGGAGGATGTATTTTATGCCGTATCTTTTTGCAGTTCTGAGAATCTCCTCTGTGTCATCTATAAAAAGGCTCCTTCCCTTGTCAAATCCAAGCAAAGCCTCTGCCTTTTCCCAGAACTCAATGCTTTCTTTTGGGTATCCGAGGTCAAATGAGGCAACCACTGAATCGAAATACCTTCCTATACCTGTTTTTTTGAATTTAATATCAATTGACTTGTAATGGGCATTTGTGACAAGAAAAACCTTTTTTCTATGCCTTTTTAATGTCATTAGGAAGTCTTCCACATGGGGATGAACCTCAACAAGGTGTTTTATCTGCTCCTTCAGTGCAGGTATGTCAAGCTCAAGCTCCCCTGACCAGAAATCAATATCAGTCCAGTTAAGAGTGCCCTCATGCCTTTTATACTTTACGAGCAGTTCTTTTTTTGCCTTTCCAAAGGTGATATTGTTTTTCTCTGCATATTTTTCAGGCACAAGGTGCTCCCAGAAGTAATCATCAAAATACTTGTCAAGGAGTGTGCCGTCCATGTCGAGAAGGATGTATTTTATGTCTTTAAAAGAGATGTGTTTCATCCTGCTAAATAGTTTAACAGTTTTAAGAAAAGATTGGTGAACCGCCAAAAGATTTGAATTTTTTAGAAAAAACTAAGGAAGGCTTAATATTCCTCGGTAGTCCACATATCCCTTGAGAACCTTACTGTCTGGTTTCTGCCACCGTCTTTTGCCATATAAAGGGCAATGTCTGAGAACTTTATCGACTGCCAGAAATTTGGGGTATCTTTCGGGAATTCCGAAATACCTATGCTGATGGTTTTCTGTATAAAGCCTCGGGGCATTTTTACCCTTGTAGCTTCAATCTTTTTCCTGATTTTCTCGGCAATATCCATCGAATCTCCGTCTTTTATATCCTGAAGAACAGCTAAGAACTCCTCGCCTCCGAATCTCACAACAATATCGGATGCCCTCACAGAGTCCTTTATGATGTTTGCTGTTTCTTTCAATACTATATCGCCCACATCATGGCCATAGGTGTCATTGACCTCCTTGAAGAAGTCTAAATCGCACATAAGAAGCCCCAGACCCTCGCCTCTTCTTCGAACAGTTGCCACAAGGGTCTCTGAGTATTCCTCGATGAATCTCCTGTTATAAAGCCCTGTCATCGAGTCCTTGAGGGAGGACTCCTTAAGTGTATCCATTAGTCTTTTTGCCTCAAGCACAGGCAAAGCTTCTTTTATATACTTATGTGCCTTTAAAACCCTCTTTTCCATTTCATTGGGAGAGGAGTTGAACTCAAATACAAACTGCGTGATACCTCCTGTGCTGTCTCCTATTATCATGGGCACACAGACATACTGTCTATCCGATGACTTAAGAAACTGCCTGCATATATCAGGGTAACTAAATGAAGAGACAATATCGCCTGTCTTTTTTGCCCTACAGAGATTACAGTTTACGAGAATGTCCTTGTTGCAGATGTCTTCTATCTCTTTTGAGGACACATTCATGGGTCTCATCAGGTTTTTGCTGTTTGAGACCTCGTATATCTGGAAAGAGTCAAGACCTAAAGAGTGGAAGGCATTTCCGAGCCTAATGTAGATGTCTTGTGGAGTGTCGTCTTCTTCTATGACCTTTTTAAAGGAATTCATGTCATGGATTGTATCTAAGAGCTTATTGAAGCGAGTCGAAAGCATGCCGATTTCATCGTTTGTGGTAATAACTATCTTTTTAGTCAGGTCAATATCGCCCCCTATAAAGGTTTCTATCTGGTCTATCATTGCATTTATGGGCTTTGTAAGGGACCTCGAAATCCAGAATGCAAATAGCAAAAGTAGGAGTATGGCTATAACTGCCACTAAAAGTATCAGTTCTCTTGAGACAGGGTCATCTGTGGCAATAAAACCGATTGCCGCAATAAGCACAAACCACAAGGCAACCCCAGAAGAAAAAAGCAGGAACTTCTTTTTGATTGGCATGTTGGAGAATGTAATAAAGTTGATCAATCGTGTGAGCATGTCTGTGTCACCTTTAGCATTCTTCCCCCTAAAGTTGTAGTTATTATAACAATCCGATTTAGACATTGTAAATAAAAATTTTTATCGGTTTGATTGCTAAAGGGGCAGGCATAGCCTGCCCCTTTAAGAGTATTATTTTAGGATTTTGAAAGGATCCACGAAGAAAACAATCAAAACCACGACGAGGGCGTAAATAGCAAGCGACTCAATCATCGCCAAACCGATGATGAGCGTTGTCGTGATTTTACCGGATGCCCCTGGGTTTCTGGCAACTCCCTCACATGCCCTGCTTAAGCCGAGTCCCTGAGCAATGGCAGCTCCAAAGGCAGCAACGCCTATTGCTATTCCACAGCCAAGAACAGCCATGGCAAAGTAATTTAGCTTGGCATCGGATACCGGAGCGGCCACTGCTTCTGCTGGAGCCGTTGTTCCTGCTGCCTCGGCAAAAACAAACGGCACAAGCATCATGCACAAAACCATGCTCAGAAGTGTAGCTGAAACGATTTTTCTCATGCAGTTTCCTCCTTTCTTATTAGATTAATGTGCCTCTTCTACAGCGCCTGCAAGATAAAGCGTTGTAAGGAGTGTGAACACAAATGCCTGAACGACACTAACAAGCACGCCCAGACCTAATATAATCATTGGAGCTATAATAGGTGCAATCATTGCCAGAACGAAAAGTATTATATGCTTTGCAACCATGTTTCCAAAAAGCCTCACAGAAAGCGTAAGAGGCCTTGCCAGATGCCCGATGCCCTCTATGAAGAACATCAATATCATAAGAGGTAATGCCATGATAGAGCGAATAGGACCTAAGAAATGCTTGAAATAGGAAAAGCCATGAGCCCTGAGACCAAAAAAGTGGGTTGCCAGAAACACCGGTATTGCCATAGATGCCGTCATATTTATATTACTCGTTGGGGATGCAAACCCTGGAATCAGACCCATGAAATTGCATACGAGAATATACATAAACAGCGTCCCTATCAAGGGGAAAAGCGGTTTTCCCCAGTGATGCCCGATATTGTCCTCTGCAAGCTTAAGCATTCCCTCTGCCACTGTTTCAACCACATTCTGAGTGCCCCTCGGCACAAGTCTGAGCGCCCCCCTTATGGCAAGCGAAACACCTATGAGGATTATGGATGCAAGAAACGCATACGAAACATAAGGCGGAACCTTATGCTGGTCTATTATTAAATCCATCAATACAGGTTCTGTCATAAAATTACCTCCGCAGAAGAAAATTAGTCTATCATACTTAAGGTGTCCCTTAAAGTCAAGCACTATTTATTAACATGTCTTAATTTTTTAGTTGACACTTTAGTGCGGTTTGAGTATAAATAATATCCGTTATGTTTGTTGCAAAAGAATATTTACCGATTCTCGTATTTATGCTCATTGCAGTTGCCTTTGGACTTGGGGCATTGCTCGTAGGCAGTATCTTCAGACCAAGAAGGCCCTACCCTGAAAAACTCATGCCCTATGAATCAGGCAACCCTCCTGTTGGAGAGCCGAGATACAGGTTCTCTGTGAAGTTCTATATAATTGCAATGCTTTTTGTCGTATTCGATGTCGAAGCAGTATTCCTTTATCCATGGGCAATAGTGTTTGGCAAGATAGGGCTTTATGCATTTATAGAGATGATGATTTTTATAGGCATCCTCCTCGTTGGATATATCTATGCATGGAGAAAGGATGCATTTAAGTGGGATTAGAAGAAAGATGCTTTATTTAAAGAGGTATTTATTCCTTGCATTCGTGCTTTCTGTCCTTATGTCACCAAACTTACTTTTTGCAGAAGAGCTTTTAAATACCTGTAATTCCAATCCTGCATCCTATCTTCAGGTAGCATCAGGAGGAGGAAGTAATACCTGTTCTTTATCCATCTCAGGTCCCGATGAGGTTACAAGACAAGGAA
>JACQZC010000029.1 GCA_016207905.1 Nitrospirota bacterium
AGATGAGACGGACAGAACCTTAATTGACCCTGCTAATGCGACGGAAATGCTTTCAGAAACCTCTGTAAAGGACACCTTTATATCCCTAAAACATAGATACTCACGCATCTGCCCTTTACTGTCAGGTTTTGTGCAGGTATACCCTTGTTTACCAGTTGTTGTGAACTGCTTGTTTTCAGGGCCCTTATGGGTAGAGTTAACCTGTGTCAACTTCCCAAAAAGTAAATAATGAACCCCTTTCAGCGTCTTGAATGTACTATATTCATCTGTAATCCTTGCCATTCCTAATTTCTGTTCACCTAAAATAGCCTCCAGTTCTTCTCTGTCCATAACATGAATGAATCTGCTTTTTCTTTGCTGGATCTTAGATTTTATCTCATCGAAGATAAAATCGCCCATTGATGCTCCTGCAATATCTCTACCTGTTGGATTATCAATTCTTACAAAAGCAACCTTAGTGATGGAACATGTATCTGCTTCATCCATCGCTACTTTTAAGTCCTTGAAATCAGGATTGATTTTATTTGCCGCATTGAAGTCATTATAGGCATTTCTACACAACCCTTTAGTAAGGAAATATTTACCGAGGGAATAATATAAGGAAACTGCCTTTTGAGGAGCATCTTTATAGCCTTTTACTGTGTCACTGCAATTCACATAATTATTTGCCGCAAGACGGAACTTTTTCTGGCTTTCGGCTTTTTGTGCAATCCTATAAAAAGATTCTGCTATTTTCTCTGTACTGTCTTTATAGGGAGTATTGAACTTAAGGGCGGTCTTGTAATGCTGAATGGCATTACTGTAGTCTTCATTTACAAAAGCGGCTTCCGCCAATTTGTAATACTTCTCAGAAGAAGCAGATTTCATCTCCGTAATTTTCTGCCCCACATTAATAGTTGGAAAATTCAGACAATTATACTGGGTAAGCATTTGGAGGAAATCTTTAAGCTCAGAGTAATGAGCTAATGCGGACTCAAAATCTGAGGTCTTTTCAAAATTTCCAGCTATTGCCAGTTCCTGCTCATATGCCTGTTTTGAAATCGTGCAAAGCTGAACCTTTGCCTTCTGGTAATTTGGGTCTAAACTTAGACCACTCAAATATTCCTTAGGCAACTATTTCCAAACAACTCATTGCCTTGTTCTTGTTTTTGCTTACCATAATGCCCCTCCTTATTAAGTTAAAATTTTAAGCCTCCATATGTGCTTCGCCTTACCCCTCTCAGTAAGGTCTATATTGCTACTGGCAGACAGAATATGTGCTTAGTTTTCTATCTCCCGCCTACATTTATACATCTATTAGACTGAATTTGTCAAGATTTTTCTTGTGTCAGATTGTTTTAATTTCTGCCTTTAAAAGCCATATTAGAAGTGAGTCATGGATGTTAAAAGACTTATAGGACTGCGTATAAGAGAACTCAGACGTTCCAATGGCATATCGCAGGAAAGGCTTGCAGAAAAAGCAGGCATAAGCTCAAAATATTTAAGTAGTATAGAGCGAGGGAAAGAAAATCCTACGCTTGATACTTTTATAAGATTATCTGGCGCTTTGAATATAGAGATTTCAGAGGTGTTTAATTTCTCTCATGAAGGTCGGTCTGCAAAAGACTTAAAGACACTTATTGCCGGACTGACTAAGGACAGCGATAAAGACAGGCTTAAGCTCACCGCTAAAATAATAAAGGCGATATATTTATGACTAATTCCTACCGCAGGCTATCTTACTGCCTGCTTTAAAAGGGCTTATCGGAGGGTTAAGGTCTGCTAAATATTGACTGCTTGCATAATCCACCAATAAATATTACGATTAAACCATGTCAAGGGGTTTCTTTATAACAGGCACGGATACGGGTGTTGGAAAGACCGTTATAGCAGGTCTTATAATAAGAGCACTCTCCATACTGGGGTTTAAGACTGCTGGCATGAAGCCTGTTGAGACAGGCTGTATAAGGCAAAAAGATGTGCTTATTCCTTCTGACGGAACATTCCTTAAAAATGTCTCTCATATGGATGAAGGGATAAACCACATAGTTCCATACTGCCTTGAGGCGCCTTTGGCTCCAATGACTGCCTCTGAGATGGAAGGCATAGACATCAGCCCAGAAAAGATTAAAGGGGCGTTTGACGAACTTAAAAGGAGATATGATGCAGTTGTCGTAGAAGGCATTGGAGGGCTCCTTGTGCCTTTAAAAAAAGACTACTTTGTCTTAGACATGATAAAAGATATGGGGCTTCCTCTGATTGTCGTGACAAGGCCCTCTCTGGGAACGATAAACCATACACTGCTTACAGTCAGGTATGCCAAAATGGAAGGCATCGAGATTGCAGGCATAATAATCAACTATAGCTCCCCATCGCAAGGCACGCAAGCAGAAGAGACAAGCCCTCATGTCATAAGTGTTCTTTCGCCTGTGCCTGTCATAGGCATCATACCCCATCTCAGCGACCTCGGAAAAGAGACCCTCGAAAAAATAGCTACTAAAAGCCTATTATTCGATATCATTAGAAAATACCTCTAACCATTTCATCCTCCACTTATCCCCTCTTCTGAGGAAGGGAACTTCTTGCGAGCAAGTCTCCTTTTTGTCATTCCCGCTCGTCGGGAATCCTTCTTAAAGAAAGATTCTGGACAAGCCAGAATGACAATCAACGAAACCGAATGCCAAAAAAATGGGGGAACTTTTGTTTGCTTATTTCTCTTGTTTAGTTTGCCTCACATGTATAAAATATTGGGATGTCTGAAAAGAACTCTCCTATAAAGGGCATAATACAGTCCTTAGGCCTTGTATTTGGAGACATAGGCACTTCTCCCATCTACACAGTAACGGTAGTATTCCTTTTGCTTAAACCAACGCATGACAATGTTCTTGGAGTCCTTTCCATTATAGTCTGGACACTTATAACACTTGTAACTATCCAGTATAACTGGCTTGCCATGAGCCTAAGTAAAAGAGGCGAGGGCGGTGTGATTGTGCTAAGGGAAATATTTTTTTCATCAGTGGGTGGAAGAAAGAGGCTTGCACTCATCGGGATACTGCCCATCATAGGGGTTTCGCTTCTTATTGGAGATGGCGTAATCACGCCTGCCATAAGCATACTTTCTGCTGTAGAGGGTGCACTTCTCATACCAGGTCTCGAGGGACTATCCACAGGCTCTATAGTTTTCATAGCATCTATGATTGCCATATTGCTTTTTGCCTTTCAGAGGAGAGGCACAGAGAAAGTGGCAGGTGCATTTGGGCCTGTAATGTGCATATGGTTTTCGTCCCTTGCGATTATCGGCGCGGCAGGCATCATGTCTGCACCCGAGGTTCTTAAGGCACTAAACCCCTACTGGGGGATAAAGTTCCTCATGGAAAACAAATTTGCAGGCTTCATTGCCTTAGGAGAAATCATACTCTGTGCAACTGGCTCTGAGGCAATGTATGCGGACATGGGACACTTAGGAAGTAAGCCCATAAGACAGGCATGGACATTAGTGTTTCCTTCGCTTATCCTTAATTACCTTGGACAGGGTGCGTTTATCATGCAGCATCCTCAAGCAAAAAACATCCTCTTTGAGATGGTCTTTTATTATGCAAATGCCCTGTATATCCCATTTCTGTTTATGAGCATCACAGCAACAATAATCGCATCTCAGGCAATGATAAGCGGTGTGTTCTCAATAATATATCAGGGAATAACAACGAGGCTCATGCCAATGTTCAAGGTGGACTATACATCGACTGAAAGAAGGTCTCAGATATATATAGGCTCTGCCAACTGGTTTCTGCTTTTTGCAGTGCTATTCATAATGGTGGAGTTCAAGGAATCAAGCAGGCTTGCCTCAGCATATGGACTTGCCGTTACAGGCGCCATGACCCTGACAGCAACGGTGATGTCAGTCATATTCTACCTGAGAAAGAAACCCCTTCTTTCAGGTATCTCTGCCGCTGTCGCATTAATAGATGTTGCGTATCTTACTGCCAGCTTCTATAAGCTCCCACAGGGAGGTTTCTGGTCATTGATACTGGCATCGATACCGCTTTTCATGATAATCCTCTACATGAATGGCCAGAAAAGGCTTTATAAGTCTATGGACTTCATGCCCTTAGAGGATTTCCTTCTTAAATTCAGGAGGGTTTATGCAAAAACAGCAAGGCTCGAGGGCACTGCGATTTTTCTCATCAGAGACATAGAGAAAATTCCGTTTTATATTACTCAGACAATGTTCTTTCACGGAGTCATCTATGAGGACAATATCTTTGTTTCAATTATCAAAAGGGATGACCCATTCGGGGTCATAGGGTTTTTTAAAGATGACCTCTCAGCGGGACTCAGGGTATTTGAGATTCAGATGGGATATATGGAGGTAATAAATGTCGAGGAGATTCTGAGGGAGGCAGGGGTTGAGGAAAGGGTCGTTTTCTATGGACTTGAGGATATCTCTGCGAGAAGCCCAGTCTGGAAGCTATTCTCCTTTATTAAGAGGATAACCCCGCCTTTTATACAGTTCTATAAGTTTCCTCCAAGAAAGCTACATGGAGTATTGACAAAGATTGTGATTTGAAGGAAAATCTACTCAGACGATATAATTAAAAAGGGGAGGGGTTATGGAACTTAAGGCTCTTATAACGAGACTGCATGAGCATTCGACATCTACCATAGATATGTCGGATGCCATACAGAAGGCACTTATATACGATAACCTCAAGCTGATGGAGGGCATAAAGGGCACTGTAAGTTGCATCTTGAAGGAAGAGGGCTCGCTTACCGAGAAGTTTATCGAAAACTTGAAAAGCAACCCTGATGCGGCATTTTATGTAGCAGTTGCAGGGCATCTTGGAAAGATTGCCGACAGCATTGGAAGGGTCGGAGATGCAGTCGCTCAGAAGATTAATGAGGGCATACTTTTTAGCGACAAGGCAATGGATGAGATAAACTTCCTCATCGAAAAAACAAAAGACATACTTTCCAACACATCTGACATGATTCTTGCAAGAAACAGAATCGTAGCAGGCTATATAGCAGAATCCGAGACGAACATCTCCAATACCGCAAACGATTTCTCGACAAGGCACGAAGAAAGGCTTATAGAAGGCACCTGCCTTCCAAAGGCATCTTCTCTTTACATCGAGATACTCTCTGCTTTTAAGTCAATTGCATGGCATGCAAAGGAGATTGCTCAGGGACTTAGGGGCTAAGGGGTTGCAACTTTCTCATAATCTCACAAAATCTCTTAGGCGTTATAATCTCAATACCTTTATAGCTCCTCAGGTCTAAAAGGTGAGAATCACCACTAACTATGTAATCAGCCCTGCCCCCTATGGCGGTTGATAAAACCTTGTTATCTTCAGGGTCTTCCTTTATAACATTCAATGCCGGAGGATTATCTAATGCTATGGAGTATCTCAAAAGGTTCAGAACAATCTGTTTTATACTATCTTCACCGAGAGCATACTTCTTTTTAATCTTTGGATACTCTAATACCCTTTTAGCCTCTTCAATCATTGCAGGTGATGTTATAAGAACAAGTGCTCCATCTTCCCAGAACTTTACAATCTCATAAGGGAATCCTCTTTTCTGGATGATACCGATTATAAGGACATTAGTGTCTATGACAACCCTATACACCCCTGCGGACCGCCTTTATAGCCTCTTGTACATCTGCCTCAATTTCCTTTGTTGGATAAGCCTTGGACTTTGCCCTGATTCTGCCGAAGACCTTCATGTCTGTTTCTCTCTGCTTCTTGAAGCTATCAAACTCATCAGGTGGTATCAATACAGCCATTGGCTTTTTGCCTCTTTTGATAATGTATTCCTGACCCTTGTAATACACCTCCTCAAGGATTTCTCCAAGATTGCCTCTGACCTTTAGTGCCGTTAACTCTTTTGCCATAATTAACACCTCCTGTATAATTATAACAATTATGATAGTTATTTCAAATGGGCTACAAATGGGTAGATGGATAGCTAATGGAGAATCTGATAAAATAAGATAATGAGAGCCGTTGATTTTGCGCCTGCCTATGTGCTTTTGGCAGAGAAAGAGTTTTTAAAGAGGCTTGAGGCATTAGAGGAAATCCTCAAGTCCTGCCATCTATGCCCAAGAAACTGCAAGGTAGACAGGACTGCTAAAGAGAGGGGCTTTTGTAAAACCGGGGATATGCCATATGTTTCGAGCTATGGCCCTCATTTTGGAGAGGAAAGACCACTTGTAGGCAGGTTCGGCTCAGGAACTATCTTCTTTGGAAGGTGTAACTTAGGCTGTATCTTCTGCCAGAACTGGAGCATAAGCCATCTTGGAGAAGGCTCGGAAATATCATTTGAAAGGCTCTCTGAGATAATGCTTGAGCTAAAGAATATGGGCTGTCATAACATAAACTTAGTTACACCAACCCATCAGATGCCTATGATACTCAAGGCAATCATGATAGCCAAAGGCAAGGGGTTAAATCTTCCGATAGTTTATAACACAGGAGGTTATGACTCCTTAGAGACAATAAAGCTCCTCGATGGCATAATCGATATTTACATGCCTGATTTTAAATACTGGGACCCTCTGATGTCAGAGAAATATTCAAAGGCAAAGGACTATCCAGAGACAGCAAGGACTGCTATAAAGGAGATGCACAGACAGGTTGGTGACCTCATAATCAAAGATGGCATAGCCCAAAGAGGGCTTTTGGTAAGACACCTTGTCCTTCCACAAGGCATTGCAGGAACCAAAGAGGTCGTAACCTTCATAGCAAGCGAGATTTCTAAAAACACGTATATAAATATCATGGAGCAGTATCATCCATGCTATAAGGCATTCGAGGAGCCTCCGCTTGACAGAACAATAACAAAGGCTGAATTTGAAGAGGCAGTAAGATTTGCCCTTAGCGCAGGGCTAAAAAGGCTTTCTGGCATAACAGTGCCTTAAGGAGACTATTTAGCATTTCTATATGCCTCCATTGCCCCTTTGACATCACCCAGCCTCATATCGGCATCTCCTATTGTGCGCCAAAGCACTGCCTTGTCTCCTTTTTCTTTAAGGTACCTTTTTGCCTGAGCAATTATCTGAAGATAGATATTTGCCTTTGGACGGAAATATCCTCTGATGATGTCATGATTCTGTGGGATATCCCTTATAAGGACATTTGCAGTCTCGTCAGAGTAAATCAAATACCAGTGTTTATTTCCCTGAATGGCATCCATAAGGGAGTAAATCTCTCCTGAGACAGGGCTCATTCCGGGTATCACGAGCACACCGACGCCGTATGCATCGAGGAGGCTCTGCCAGCCAATTTTATCGGATGTCTCTTCAGCCCATATGATAGAGCTGTATGCCCTGTCAATGTCCTCGGGGATATTGCTTACCGGAATAAAAATCTCAACCTCAGGCAGAGACCATTCGAGATACCCTGCCCATCCATGATAATTAAATACCTTCCCATGGGGCTTTACCTCTTTTAGGAATCCAACTGCATTTTGGGGGAACTCCTTGCCTATTCCAAGCTGAAACTTAAAAGGCACAAAGGCAAGCCACAGTGCAAGTAAAACACCAAAGCCAAAAACAAAGGGTTTGCTTTCTTTCAATCTCTCTTTTTGAGAAAGGTTAAATGCAATAAGGGGAGCTAACATGGTAAAGAAGGGCATAAACCTTATGCCCTTAAAAGGCAGAATTGCCATAAGGGCGATAAGAACTGTATGCTCTAAAGACATGTGCCTTATGCCTCTAAAAATGGTGTATGCGGCAATTAAAAGCAATATCCAGTAAGAGGGGTAATACTCCTTAAGATTTATTGCAGCTGTAAGGGGAGAAAGGTATTCATGGATACCCTTCATATAGGGCGCAGGTCTGATAAATGAACTTATCATGTCAGGTATAAAGGTCGCTCTTTCAGGAACTAAGACAATGGAAATGGCAAAGGATAGGGCAATAACGCCTGTTGGAATAACTGCCCTGAATGGCACATTTCCCCTCAGGCACGATACACCTTGAGATATAAAATAAATCCAGACAACTGCCAAGCCTATAACAAATCCTGCATGTATGTTTGCCCACAAAAACACAATGGGCAATAACATCCATACTGCCCTGCTTCTTGGGTTCTGCCTTAGGAGCTCTAAAAGATAAATGGTTATAGGGAAAAAAAGGAAACTGAATATCTGTGGCCTTTCGCTTGGAAATGAGATAAACATATGTGCAGGGAAAAGCAGAAAGAATATGCACTCTAAGGTGGAAAGCCCTTTCCTTCTCATCCAGAAAAACAAAAATATCAGGATGGACATATAGACTGAAACCCTCATCAGAGATATTCCGCTAAAGCCAAAAAGCTTCCATATAAGAAATATAATGACCTGACCAAGCCATTGTGTCGAAAAACCCTGAGGCAGGCTCTTGCTCTGCCATATCGCCTCGCCCTGCCTCAGATGGTAAAACAAGTCTCCTTCCTGAATAGGTCCTATGAAGGAAAGGCAGAATGCAGTGAAGAACCCCAAGACGAGCAGTCTTTTCGGAAAAGACATTTCAGTAGCCTAATGCCTTCAGCTCTTGAAGTTTATGAGAACTTTCCTGAGGGAATCTCTCATAAATTGCCTTTGCCTCTCGATACCTGCCTAATCCAAAAAGGGCGTCTGCCATTGCAAGATTAAAAACAGGGTTATTGGGGGAGCTCGAAAGGAAGATGCCTTCTACTTCTATGATGTGAGAATAGATGTATTTTTTGTCTATCCCGAATGACTTGATAACCTTTTCGTTCTTCGGGATATTCCTTACGAAGACGGTGCTGTTATTTTTTATAAATACAAGTTTCCATCTATCGTTATTTACAAGCTCGACTGCAATTGGGATTATATGTCCCGACTCCCTAAAGATAACAGGCACTACGATGAAGTTTATGCCATAGGCATCGAGTTTTTCCTGCCAGCCAGGGAAGGTCTTAAGGATTGCATCGGCAGTCCTATTGACAACATCATCCAGAGCCCTTCCATCTATGAAGACCTTGTATTTGGGGTAAAGCGTCCATATGAGGAACCCTCCCCATGTGTAGAAATTATACATAGGGCCCTCTATCTGAGTCGCATGAAGAAACTCCACAAGTCTTCCTGGATACCACGGAGATACCCATGAACTCGTAATGCCGGGCTTAAAGACAGATGGAGATGCCTTGTAGGAGTATGTGCTGAAGCCAATAGAAAGCGTAAGGATAAGTATAACTACTGCCCTGAAGGCAACCTTGAATTTAATCTGAGGCAGGTTTATCTCGGTCAGGCTCTTGCCCATATAAAAAGGCAGTATTGCGAGGGAAAACATCAGACCCCTCGCATAATAGTTCGCAAAAAATGTAACTACACCTACTGTAAGAAGTTCAGCTATATCTACACTTCTTTTCTGCCAGTACTTGAATATCAAAAGGACAATAAGCAGTCCCGAGAAAGCCCAATAAAACAGGAGCCATTTGTAGCCTAACTCGTGGTAGAAATAAATTAATGGTTTAAACTCAAGCACAACATCTGTAACCCAGCCTCCAGCAGCACCTTCTCCGCCTCCAATCTTCTGGCTTACTTCCTTAAAGAACATGGATACCATTCCAAAGAAATAATTTAGGAAAATCTTATACTTATTCGGGTTTAGAAAGGATGCTATAACTGAAATCCCTCCGACTATAAAGAGTGCCTTTATGTATGGTGCCTCCTGTCCTTTGCCCCTCAGCTTTCTGTAAAGGACAACGAGGGCTTCGGAGAACATATAAATCATAATCATCCCATTGCCGATTATAAAGCTTGCATGTATGTTTGACCATAAAGCCATAATTAGAGGCAACATCCAGTAAGAAAGGTCAAATCGGGCAAGATTGCCCTCATGTCCATGTTTTGCATGCTGTCTTAGACGGTCAAGTATTATAGCCACGACTATAGATAGACCGAAGGCTATGCCCTGAGACCTTTCAAAGGAATAAAAAAGCTGGATGGAAAACATCAATGAAGAAAAACTTGAAACGACAATGGCAGTCCATGGCTTAACGCCTTTCTCTATAAGCCATAGATAAAGGAAAAGCATTGGAAGTATGGTAAGAACATTTCTCAATATGACTATGCCTTTATAGCTTCCGATGGTGTATGTGACAAAGAAGATAATCTGTGAAAGCCAATGACCCCTGAGCCCTATCTTCTGACCTTCTCCGAGAGGCCTTGGTGTTGTATATGCAAACGGGTCTTCATCTGGGACCTCCCAGTTATTAAGAATATACTGCCCTGTTTTAAGGTGCCACCAGAGGTCAGGGTCGTTCAATGAGTAATTCATACTTATCGCAAACATATACCCAAAGAACAACACTGGCAGGAGTATCTTGAGGGTTATAATAACCCAGCGTGCCTTTTTAGCCTGTTTGTCTTCCATAGCTATCCTCAAACCTTATTATATCGTTTTCCCCAAGGTGTTCGCCACTTTGAATCTCGATAATCTTAAGCGGGATAAGACCCGGGTTTTCAAGACGATGTTTTGTAGCAGGCGGTATAAATGTGCTTTCGTTTTTGTGCACAAGGAAGACCTCTTGCCCTTTTTGAACCTTTGCCACCCCTGAAACCACTACCCAGTGCTCTGACCTGTGGTTGTGAAGCTGAAGGCTAAGCTTAGCCTTTGGCTTAAGGCATATATGTTTTATCTGGTAGTAGGGACCTTTTTCGAGGACAGAGAAATGTCCCCATGGCCTTTCCTCCACCTTTGGCGTAAGGTACTCCTCTTTGCCGTCTGCCTTTAGTTTTCCAACCAGTTCTTTGACCTGCTGAACCTTATCCTTGGGAACAATGAGGGTTGCATCCTGTGTGCCAACAACTGCCATGTCCCGAAGCCCAATTGCCGCAATAAGCCTCTCACCTCCAAACAGTATGGAGTCCCTGCATCCAACCTCTACTACATTGCCTGAAAGGACATTTCCTGCCTTGTCTTTATCTAAAACCTCATAGAGCGAAGACCAGCTTCCTATATCAGACCACTTAAAATCAGCTGTTACGACTATAACCCTCTTTGATTTCTCCATCACACCATAATCGATTGATTCCTCTTTTATCCATCGATAAGCCTTACCGAGGGCAGTGTCCTCTTGAGGGGTATTGAGGTAAGGGGATATTCCTGAGAAAGACTTATAAAGCTCTGGCATGTGTTTTTTAACCTCTACTATCATATCCTTTGCCCTGAATAGGAACATCCCGCTGTTCCAGTAATAGCCTTTGTCTTTGAGTAATGCCTTTGCCGTAAAGAGGTTAGGCTTTTCTACGAACTGCGATACATTATAGATATTGCCTTTTATAGCTCTACCTACCTTTATATATCCATAACCTGTCTCTGGCCTTGTGGGTTTTATGCCAAATGTAATTATATTGCCTCTTTCGGCAAATGGTATTGCCGACCTGACTGCGTTTCTAAATAGCTCTGCATTGCCAATATAATGGTCAGATGGAAGGACAAGCATCAGGGCTGATTTCGATTTCTTATAGAGCTTAAATGCGGCAAGGGAAATGGCAGGTGCAGTGTTTTTCCCTTCTGGCTCCATAACGCAATTTACCTCTGAAAGCATATCCCTTAACTGCCAGTCCACTATATCCCTCTGCCCAGCAGTTGTTATTATCATGATATTGGATGGAATTATCTCATCAGAGAGCCGATGAATCGTGTCCTGAAGAAGTGTCCTTTGTCCTATCAGCCGAAGGAATTGTTTTGGGAATGCCTCCCTGCTTAGTGGCCAGAACCTCGTGCCTTTCCCTCCGGCAATAATTACTGCATAGAGATTTCTTTTTGGTTTCTGCTTTCCTTTAACCATACCGCTACCCTATTCTTTATTGCCTGAATATGCCCTGCTCCCAAGATGGAGCTTTTTTTTTATGAACTCCTTGAGCTCTCTCAGCCTGAGCCTCCATGGAAGCCATACTGCTTCCCTCACTATTTTCTTTGACATCTTGGAGTATCCGCCAGACCTCTCCTGAAATATTATAGGTATCTCTTTGACATTAAGTCCTGCCCTTCTGACATAATAAGCCATCTCTATCTGGAAGGCATAGCCTTCCGAGTGAATAAAGTCAAAGGGGATAGCTGACAGTGCCTTTTTGCTGAAAGCCCTGAATCCGCTTGTCATGTCTGTGATGTTCATTGCAAGCAGTTTTGAGGCATAAAAATTTCCAAATTTTGACAGAAGAAGCCTTTTGAAATTCCACCCAGCTACACTTACCTTGCCATACAGATACCTTGAGCCAATGACAAGCTCAGCTCCATTTTCAATTTCATCGTAAAACCTCGGCAGATCAAGGGCATTATGCGAAAGGTCAGCATCCATCTCTATAAAACACTCATAGCCCTTTTCAAGCCCCCACTTAAAACCCGTAAGATAAGCTGTGCCAAGACCAAGCTTTGAGTGCCTTTCTATCAGATTAACCCTTTTGTCTTCTTCCATCCAGTGTCTTGCAATCTCTGCCGTTCCATCCGATGAGCCATCGTCAATAATAAGTATGTCAAAAACCTCCTGACCGAGAATCTTTATCAATACTACGGGAAGGGCGTCCTTCTCATTATAAGTAGGCAGTATGACAAGAGTCTTTTTCATGAAAATATCTTTTATATTAGCAGATTTCTCACCCAAAATGTATTCCTATAATAATTCGGTTATAATAGAGGTCATTATGTAGAGGGTTCTTTCAGGTATACAGGTTTCGTAGGTTCGTTTTTAGG
Source organism: Nitrospirota bacterium (assembly GCA_016207905.1). NCBI lineage: Bacteria > Pseudomonadati > Nitrospirota > Nitrospirota bacterium. Next base: position 12,686 of record JACQZC010000029.1, read on the forward strand.
GAGGATATTGGGGATGAAAAGGGTCCTTAGTGGTATGCAGGCATCTGGAAGGCTCCACATTGGAAACCTTATTGGAGCCCTTCAGAACTGGGTCAGGCTTCAGGATGAATACGAGTGCTTTTATTTCGTTGCAGACTGGCATGGTCTTACAACTGGATATGCAGAGCCATCTGAGATAAGGAAAAGCACAATGGATTTGCTTATAAATTTCCTTGCCTCTGGATTAGACCCCGAAAAGTGCACCATATTCCTTCAGTCGAAGGTCTTAGAGCATGCAGAGCTTCATCTTATGCTAAGCATGATAACCCCTTTGGGCTGGCTCGAGAGAGTTCCAACATATAAGGAAAAACAGGAGGAGCTAAAGGACAGGGACCTCTCTACTTATGGATTCTTAGGTTATCCTGTATTACAATCAGCAGACATACTCTTATACAAGGCAAATTTTGTTCCTGTTGGAATAGACCAGATGCCTCATCTTGAGATAAC
>JACQZC010000030.1:0-13333 GCA_016207905.1 Nitrospirota bacterium
CCCTAACCCCTCCCATCAAGGGTGGGGTCGATAAAGCAAATCGCATTTTTCCTTACAGGACAGGTTTTTGCTTCCTTTTAATTACCCTCTCCCCTTGCGGGAGAGGGCTGGGGTGAGGGGGGTATAACTTGTCTCATATGTGTTGAACCCATACATACCCTTGTTACATTCTTCAAAATAGCATACAATGAGGGTCAACAATACTATGAAGAGACGCAGGGCAAGGGAAAATGCATTTCAGGCACTTTTTCGACTTGATTTTACAGACAAGGTGCCTGATGACACGGAACTCCAGCATCTATGCGAGGACAAGGATTCTGGGGTAATCAGCTTTTGCATGGACATCGTAAGCGGCACCATGAGAAACCTCAAAGAGATAGATTCGGTCATAAAGAATGTAGCAGAGCATTGGGTCATCGAAAGAATGGCAGTTGTGGACAGAAATATCCTCAGGGCCGCAGTGTATGAGCTTCTCTATAGAGATGACATCCCTCCAAAGGTTACGATAAACGAAGCCATCGAGATTGCCAAGAAGTACTCTACCGAAGAATCCTCCTCCTTCATAAATGGCATATTAGATAAAATCTCAAAAAGGAGGTAGCCCATGCAATATGCAGTCATATCGGATGTCCATGCAAACCTCGAAGCCTTGAGCGCAGTGCTCTCGGACATAAAGAAAAGAGGACTTAAGAAGGTGCTTTTCCTCGGAGATGCAGTTGGATATGGCCCGAATCCCAATGAATGCACAGAACTGCTAAAAGAGACATCTGAAGTGCTCCTTGCAGGAAACCATGACTGGGCAGTCTTAGGGCTTACCGATATAGAGTACTTCAATGAGCATGCACGGGACGCAATACTCTGGACAGAATCGGTCATATCGGAAAAAAGTAGAAAAATCTTGAGCCAGCTTCATATAACAAAAAACCTTTCTGTGGAAGACATCTTTCTTGTTCACTCAACCCCAAAAAGTCCCGAGGAGTGGCATTATCTTCTTACAAGCTGGGATGCCGAGGTCAATTTCCATTATTTCAAAGAACGGATATGCCTCCTCGGACATAGCCACCTGCCTTTTATTATCGAAAAACTTCCATCAGGAGAGATGATAGTTCATAAGGAAAAAACAGAGATTAAAAAACAGGAAAGTAGATACATAATAAATGTTGGCTCTGTTGGACAGCCGAGAGACCATAACCCAAAGGCATGTTATGCAGTAATCGACAATGCTCATGTAGAACTCCTCAGGGTGCAGTACGATATAGAAAAGACACAGAAAAAGATGTCCAAGGTAGGACTTCCAGAGCCCCTCGTCGAAAGGCTTCCAAGAGGCACATAGCCTAAGCAGAAGACGATTTCGGAATGTTATAATAAAAATATATGAAGATTATAGTGATGCCTCTTTATGGCATAGGCGATGCCTTAATGAGCACGCCTTCTTTAAGAAACATCAAGGAGAATCTTAATGCCCATATCACATACCTGCATATGTTTACAGCCACAAGGGATATTCTCAAAAATAACCCCTATGTGGATGAGCATTTCCATTTCCCTTTCTTGTCTACAAGCAAGATTAAGGGCTTGAGGTTTCTTCTAAGTTTTCGCGGGAAATACGATATATCAATAAATTTTTATCCATCAAACAGAAGGGATTATAACTTAGCCTCATTTATAATAGGATGCCCTGTAAGAATAGGCCATAGATATGTTAGAAGAGATATAAGGGAGCTTAATTTTCTCAAGAACAGGACAGTTAAAGAAGACGATAGCCTTCACAATGTTGAGGAAAACCTCAGGCTTCTTGATTTTCTGGGGATAAAGGGAAAGCCCTATCCGCTTGAGATATATCTTAAGGAAGAGGAAAAGGAATCAGGCATCAGTTGGCTTAAGGACAATGGCTTGTTCGGGCATGAGCTTATAGGCATTCATCCAGGAAGCAGTTTGTTTAAAGAAGGCATAAAAAAGAGATGGCCCCATGAGAAGTTTGTAGAGCTTTTAAGAAGGCTCTCAGATGCCTATCCCCAGTTTTCCTATCTCCTTTTTGGAGGCAAAGAAGAGATATCCCTGAGAGAGACTATAAGGGATGCCTCAGGGCTTGGCAGGAAGGTCATAGTTTTAGATACCAATGGCATCAGGGAAACAGCATCTATTATGAGGAACTCAAGACTCTTTATAACAAATGACACAGGCCTTATGCACATGGCATCAAGTCTTCAGATTCCAATAGTTGCAATCTTTGCAGGTCATGTAAGACCATGGTGGCTTTCACCATGGGCGTGTAAGCACAAGGTCGTTAGGCTTGATGTTCCATGCAGTCCATGCTATTCGTATTCCCCCTTGTCTCCGATATGCAAAATAGATGATGATTATTCCTGCATAAGGAATATAGGTGTGAATGAGGTCTTCGATGCCGCAGTTTCCCTGCTTAAAGAGTGATATAATATCTCTTAGAAAGAAAGTTCCTATCGGCACTTGTCATGCTATACTAAAATCAACAGGGATAAGAAAATAATTATAGAATGGGCGATGTAGATGATAGAAAAGCAATATCTCATTATGTTCGATTTGGATGCGAGGAAAAGGCATTATCATAAGACTGAATCAGGGAAAATCACTGCTTTTATGGTTCAAATGGAGATTAAGATTAACGATATGTGGAAAGAAGTTATCCGCTTTGATTGTGCCCATAATTTTACACACAAGGACTGCTATAATAGGAAAGGCGAACATAGAAAGGTCTCGCTTTATATTGACTATAAAGAAGCCCTTACTATGGCAGATGATGACCTTAACGAAAACTGGCAGTATTACAGAGAGAAGTTTTTAAAGGGGGATTTCCCATGTTGAAAAGAGAAAGGTTTGTGGAAAAAAATAGCATGGTAGTAAGAGAGTTTGACCGTTATATAATTGAACATCCAGAATTTGCCGAGCAGATACCAAACAACGCCCTTGTTATTATTCAGGTAGAAGGCGACAAAGAATTCAATAAGTGGGCTAAAGAGACGGCGCTGAAAGTCGCAGAAAAAGACCAGCGCATAGTTTATGTGACTATTACGGAATTAAAGCCTGTCCGTTCAAGAATTGAAAGGCTGAAACTTGAGACGGTTGCAAGCCGATGATGCAGTTCTTGCCACCCCCTGAGTCCCAGTCCTTTGCGGGATATATGGCGGTGTAGGAGGGTATATATGACAAGATGGGTTTTGGTAATTATGCTGATTGTCCTGCCTGTGCTTTCATGGGCAGGGGAAAAGGAGGAGACAATGATAAAAGACATTCACTGGCTCGGACACGATACCTTTAAGATAGTTGGAGAAAAGATTATCTATACAGACCCATTCAAGATAAAGAAAAAAGACACTGCAGATATAATCCTCATCACACATGAGCACTACGACCATTGCTCTTCTGATGATGTAAAAAGGCTTCAAGGACCTGACACTGTTATAGTGGCAACTCCTGATTGTGCAGGCAAGCTATTAGGAAAGATTAAAACTGTAAAACCCGGAGATAAGCTAAATCTTAGTGGAATTGACATAGAAGTAGTGCCAGCCTATAACACAAACAAGCAGTTTCATCCAAAGGATAAAGGATGGGTTGGATATATTTTTACGGTCAATGGTCAGAGAATCTACATAGCAGGTGATACTGACTATATACCTGAGATGAAAAACATTAAATGTGATATTGCACTTCTTCCTGTATCAGGCACATATGTGATGACTGCAGATGAGGCAGTTAAGTCAGCACTGGATATAAAGCCAAAAGTGGCAATCCCAATGCACTATGGCTCTATAGTTGGCTCTGAAAAGGATGCAAAGAGGTTTACCGAGGGTCTTAAAGGAAAGATAGAGGTTGTGATACTGGAAGAGGAATAGGGCCTAAGGGAAAAGGGGATGGTCCCTTTCCCTTAGTAGTTTTCTAAACACTGTAAAGGTCTTTATTTTTCAATTGGCAGGTCTTCTGTGTTGCCCCAGATTATCCATGAGTCATCGTAATTAGCAGGGTCTTTAAACCCCATCAGCCTGAACACTAAATAAGTGAGCGTGGAGCGTGTCCCTGTCTGGCAGTAAGGTATTGTCCGTTTGTTTTTATCAAGTGTGCCATAGATTTTTTCCATCTCATCCATGGGCTTTATTTTCCCTGTTGCCTTGTCAAACATTTCGGTGTGCGGGATGTTTAACAGACAATTGGGTATACGACCGCCTCTTTTTGCCCTGACATCAGTGCCAGTATATTCTGCTGATGTTCTTGAGTCTATGAGCTGGATACCTCTGAGCTTACCCTTGGCTATCTTCAGGACCTCCTCTGTTGTGGCAATCTTGTTCTTTACGAGGTTGACCTTGAGCTTTGCCTGAGGTAGCTTTGTCTCCTGGGTTTCAAGTGTGTTTCCAGATGCCTGCCATTCCTCAATGCCGCCATTAAGAAAGCGAACATCTTTATGGCCGAGGTATTCAAGTATCCAGAAGCCAACAGTGGCAGATGTGAGCTCTTTTACATCAGCATAAACTACAGTGGTCTTGTTGCTCTGTATTCCGGCATTGCCTAAGATTTCTTCATATTTCTTTATGTCCTCAAACACCCTTGATTTTTCATCCCTTAAAATCTTTGCGCATGGGCTGCCGAGACTTATTGAACCAGGGATATGTCCTCCGTCATATGCCTTCTTGTCTCTACAGTCAAGCAAAACCCATTTCCCTGTGTTTTTGACTATATCTGCTGGTGCTGCCAATAGCTTAGAGTTTGGATATTCAGCAGAGTATGCTAATGTGCTTGTAAAAACCAGTGCAAAAACCAGTAACGAAAAAATGGTTATGCTTCTTATTTTTTTCATAGAAACCTCCTTTCTTTAGTTTAAAAAACCCTAATCCCGATAACTCTTAATTTCTCAGCCCATGTGGCTGTTCTAAGAACACCCACATATGTTAATATTATGATACTACTTTATAAAGGAATAGTATAGGGGTATGTCAGAACAACTCCTCAGTCTTCTTAAAAAAGGCGCTTTTGTCTCAGGAGGTTTTTTAAGCAGTAAGCTCGGTATAACAAGGGCAGGCATATGGAAGAAAATCCATAGCCTTAAAGAAAAAGGCTTCAAGGTAGAGGCATCTCCGGGAAAGGGCTATAGGCTTATAGACACACCTGAGTTTTCAGTAGAAGAGCTAAAAACCCTCATAAAAGGCGAAATTGGCAGGAAAATAATCTATTTTGACAGGATTGACTCAACAAACAATTATGCCATGAGTTATGCTAATGAACTGCTACACGGAGAGGTCATCATAGCAGACGCCCAGATGAAAGGCAAAGGAAGACTCCAAAGACACTGGGTTTCACCACCTAATTCAAACATCTATATGAGCATAATCCTTAAACCCGACATACTTCCAAGGGAAGGAACACTCCTTACACTTTTAAGCTCTGTGGCAAGTGTAAATGCCTTAAGAAGACTAACAGGCATTGATATTAAGATCAAATGGCCTAATGACCTTATGATAGGCAGTAAAAAGTTGGGAGGCATACTCCTTGAGACAAGGTCAGAGCCTGATAGGATTCTCTTTGCAGTTGCAAGCATAGGAGTTAATGTCAATATGAGAAGGATTCCACATGAGCTTAAACCCATTGCAACATCAACCCTTATCGAGACAGGCAAAAGATTTAAAAGGACACGTAAAGGCAGGCAAGGACTTTTAAAAGGGTGGAAAGGGCTTTCCCAAACATTGGGCAAGGAAGTGGCAGTTAAAACCGAAAGGGAGACCATTAAAGGTATAGCAGAAGATATAGACGATGAAGGAAGACTTATCCTTAAAACCCCTGATGGCTCAATTAAAAATATAAGCTCAGGAGACCTTATACACCTTAGATGATAGTCGTATGGGGTTGTAAAAACTCCTGTAATTGGGAATAATATCTTAGAGTATCCGTTGGAGGCATCGATGTATAAAAGAATCTCAACTGTTTTTTTTACTTTTGCTCTAATAGCGATGTTGGCGCAACCTGTCTCTTCTGAAGAAGGGGAATCTCTCGGTTCTTCTATAGATTATGCTGTCTCTATGATAAAGCCTGCTTTGGTGAGGATTTTTGTGGTTTCAGTGGACTACAGGAATGGTCGTGAAGTAAAGTATGAGACTGTGGGAAGTGGGGTAATCATTACAAAGCAAGGGGATATAATCACAAACCACCATGTTGTGGGAAAGGCAAAGCAGATTATCTGTACGCTTTCGAGCAAGGAGGAAATTCCGGCTGACCTTGTTGGCACTGACCCTCTTACAGACATCTCGGTTATCAAGCTTAGGCAAAACGAAGAGCAGGAGTTTCCTGTGGCTGTGTTTGGGGATTCGTCCCTTTTGAAGGCAGGCGATTGGGTGCTTGCAATGGGAAGCCCCTATGCCCTGTCTCAGTCCGTGACAATGGGTATTGTGAGCAACACAGAGCTTGTAATCCCAAGATTTCTCCAACGGATGGGTAAATTCACGATTGAGGGCGAGGATGTGGGCTCGATGGTTTTGTGGATAGGGCACGACGCCCCGATTTTCGGAGGAAACTCAGGTGGCCCGCTCGTCAACCTAAAGGGCGAGATTGTGGGCATCAATGAAATCAGCCTTGGCGTAAGCGGTGCAATCCCAGGCAACCTTGCAAAGGACTCTGCAGAGCAAATCATTAACAATGGGAAGGTGACACGCAGTTGGTTGGGGTTTGAGGTTCAGCCCCTCCTCAGGCATCAGTCCCAAACAAAAGGCGGTCTCATAAGCACTGTCGTGGAAGGCACACCTGCTGATAGGGCAGGAGTCCTGCCCGGAGATATACTTATCAAGGTGGCTGAAGAGGAAGTTCATGTCAGGTTCCCTGAGGAAATCCCAAGATTAAACTGGATGCTCACCAGGCTTTCACCTAACAAGAAGGTTAATGCCGTGTTTCTGCGGGACGGAAAGGAATTGACCCTAAGCATGACCCCTGAGGAGCGGGAAGATATAATAACAAAAACAATTGAGATTAAGGAGTGGGGAATAACTGCAAGGAATATCTCCATAATGGATGCCAAAAACATGAGGCAGGATAGCCAAGACGGAGTGCTCGTCACAACTGTGATGCCAGGAGGACCAAGCTGGGAGGCAAAGCCCTCCCTTGCACCAAATGATATTATCGTAGGGGTCAACAACATGCCAGTGAAAAACCTCGAATCCTTCATGGAACTTACCTATACATGGCTTAAAGGAGAGGAAAAAAAGTCAGTTTTGGTGGCATTCCAAAGAAAGGCTGAGAGGTTTCTTACCTCGGTAAATCTTGGCATAGAGGGTATCGGAAACCATGGGTTCAATGCCCGTAAGGCATGGCTTCCTGTGGCAGTGCAGGTCCTGACAAGGGACATTGCCAACAGCTTAGGCATCGGAGATACAAAAGGGGTGAGAATCACGCAGGTCTACACAGGAAGAAGTGCTGAAAAGGCAGGACTTAAAATAGGAGACTTGATTGTTGGGCTGGACAGAGAACCCATCCATGCGTCCTCTCCTGAAGACAGTGAGATATTCAATGCCATGATACGCAGATACAGAATCGGTTCCATCGTAGAGCTCACTCTTCTAAGAGGAAAAGAAAAGCTCATCCTTCCTGTTGAGCTTGAAAAATCCCCTCTCACAAAGGACGAGATGAAAAAGTATACAGATAAAAACTTTGAATTTACCGTGAGAGACATCACATTTTTCGACCTTACCCCAGAAGGCATGGAAGAAACCCAGTCAGGCATTATCGTAGAGAATGTATCCGAGGGAGGCTGGGCGTCTCTTGCAAATCTCTCATCTGGTGATTTCATAGTTTCGGTAAATGGACTGGAGGTCGCAGATGTATCGGAGTTTCAAATAGCAATGAAAGATATAGTCTCAAGAAAGCTTGCCTCTGTGGTCTTTCAGGTCAGGCAGGGCATACACACCATGTTTATAGAGCTTGAGCCAATATGGCAAAAGTAATCGAATATTTAAAAACACATTTTTCCGTGTGCGGGATTCAGAGGAGGTAATGATGCTTAATTCAGGCAGTCTTGGAAAGGCAAGTATAGTTCTGGCTGTCTTAATATTTCTTTTTCCGTCTTCGTTTTATGCCAGCGATACTGCTACATCCGCAAGAAAAGTAGTTGAGAAGAGCTCCAGCGCAGTTGCCACTATCAAGGTGTTCATAAAACAGCGTGTGATTTTCGGGGGCAGGGATATGGATAAATACGAAAATGTCTTTGAGATGCCTTCCACTGTAATCGCTCCCTCAGGACTTGCAGTGACATCCCTATCAAGAATGGACCCGACTGGCACATTTAAGGAACTGCTTAAGCAGGTACCAGGTGCTCAAGCAAATACCGGGTTCGATATAGCAAGCGAGATAACAGGCATAAAAATGGTTCTTTACGATGGTCAAGAGGTGCCTGCAGAAATCGTAATGAGGGACAGCGACCTTGACCTCGTCTTTATCAGTCCCACGGAGAAACTGACAGTCCCCTTCATTGACCTCTCGGATGCCACGACACCAAAGATACTGGAGGAAGTCATTGTGCTGGGCAGACTGGAGCATGTGCCAGGACGCATCACATCAGCTGCACTTTACAGAGTGGAGGCTGTAATTGAAAAACCCAGGGTCATCTATGTCTTAAACAGTGAGGCGTTGACAAGCAGATTGGGCTCGCCTGTGTTTTCCGAAAACGGCAAGATAGTCGGAGTTCTCGTGCTTAAGGTCGTAAAGACACAGACACAGGGCTTCAACATTATGAGTGGCATGCCTGGTATGATGGCAGTCATAATGCCTGCCGGTGACATCCTCCAGACAGCAGAGCAGATACATGCCGCCCCAAAATAAGGCAGTTTTGTATAATATATAATGCTTCTTGCCATAGATATAGGTAACTCCTCGATAAATATAGGTTTTTTTGAAGGAAGGAGATTAATTGTCCATAAAATAGATAGTTATCCTCTTAAGTCATCCTCTTTTTATTTCAGTTTATTTAAAAGGTTCCTAAGAGAAAAAAATATAGACAAAACACCATCTGCCTGTATAATATCATCAGTGATTCCCAAGCATACTCATGCATTAAAAGAGGCAGGTAAGCTAACTTCAGGCAAAAAGCCGTTGGTAGTAAGCCCTGAAGTTGTTAGCTGGATAGATTTTACCTCATATAAAAAAGAAGAGCTTGGTGCTGACAGGGTTTGTTCTTCAGCAGGTGCAGTTGAGCTTTATGGGACGCCTTTGGTAGTTGTGGACTTTGGAACTGCAACCACTTTAAACTTTATAGCAGAAGGAAATGTTTTTAAAGGAGGTGCAATACTTCCAGGCATAGGGCTTATGGCAGATGCCCTTAAAAAAGGGACCTCAAAACTGCCCAGAGCACCTTTAAAGAGACCTAAGTCCGTATTAGGCAGGGATGCTATTGGCTCGATGCTTTCAGGCATTATATTAGGCAGTTCAGGTGCAGTCGAAAGGCTCATATCCGATGTCGAAAAGACAGAGGCTAAAAAATATCAGGTTATCCTTACAGGAGGTTACTCAGGGCTTGTGTCGGCATTTCTTAAACGGATTGACTTTATAGAGCCCAATCTTGTGCTAAAAGGCATGAGGTTTATATACAAAAAGCAATGCGAGAATTAAGAAAAGACCCTTTATTAGGCAGATGGGTAGTCATCATGAACTACTCCTTAAAGCCCGAGGCGTATGTAAGGGCAATCACTCGCAGGGCAGAAGAAAAAACATCCTGTATCTTCTGCTCAGGTCGGGAAACAGAGACACCGACTGAGATTACAGCTATCAGGGCAGATGGCAGTCAGCCTAACACGCCTAACTGGTCTGTTAGGGTGATTCCAAACCCAAAGCCAATACTTCACATCGAGGGAGACTTAGAAAGAAAAGGTATCGGCATGTATGACAAGATGAACAGCATTGGTGCAAACGAGATAATAATCGAGACCCCAGAACATATGACACCTGCCGAGGATTTAGGAGTGGAGCAGACAAAAAGAGTCCTTGCGCTTTATAAAAGAAGGATTTCGGACCTTGAAAAGGACCCAAGGATAAGGTATGTGTTTATCTGTAAGAACTCAGGCAGGGGCGCAGGTGCTATGTTCAGTCACCCGCATTCAGAAGTAGTTGCAACACCTATCATACCAAAGCTCATAAAAGAAGAACTGGACAGTGCCAAAAGCTATTACTCCTATAAAGAGAGGTGCATATTCTGCGATATAATGGCTGAAGAGCTTAGAATGGCTGAAAGGATTATATCTGAGAGTAGGCACTTCGTAGCATTCTGCCCTTATGCCCCAAAGTCTCCTTTTGAGTTCTGGATAATGCCAAAAAGACACAGGTGCGCATTTCAGGACATAACAGATGAGGAGATGGAAGACTTGGGCTCGCTCATGACAACGCTCTTAAGGAAGATGCGGCTCGTTCTCAACGAGCCTGCCTTTCACTATGTCCTTCATACAGCACCAAATAGGATTCCAAGGAGAGACCACTGGCATACTTTGGGAGATGACTTTCACTGGCATATAGAGGTAACGCCAAGATTAGTAAGGGCATCGGGTTTTGAATTGGGCTCGGACTTCTATGTCCTGACAACCAGTCCCGAGGATGCCGCAAAATACATAAAGGAGGCTTAAGGTGGAGGAGGCGGGGGCGAAGGTTCGCCGCCTCCGCTTCCACCACTACTACCGCCTCCGCTTCCACCACTTGCAGCAGCTGCCACGCCGGCGACCAAAATGAGCAACAGCCACTTCCATATTTTACTTTTTTTCTTCGGTTTCGGCATTACCTCTTCAAAGGGCATATCCTCTTCAGGCGTTGCCTCAAACCCAGGCTCATGTTTCGTTATACTTGTCTCCTTAGCAATGTAGCTGTCCGCAGAGGTTATTTTCGGAAAACAGAAAACAAGAAGTGAAAATGTGAGCAAGAGGGCAATGCTTATCCTAAAACAGTTCAGTCTTCTTCAAAAGCCCCATAACGCTGAGCGCGGGGCCTTCGAGCCGTCCAGCACAAAGAGGTAGTCCCTCGTCATGTCCATGCCGCGTCTTGCCATGTCCTCAAGGAGCATCTTGCAGACCTCGGCGTTCTCCGTGGCCCCATGCCAAAGGCAGAGTACGTGCTTCTTTCCTTTCACATCCAATCCCAGAGCCACGACAAGCAGGTTACCTTTAAACTCTATGCCGTCTATGAATATCGCACAGAGATCAAGCCCGGAGAGGTCCCTCTCCATGAACTCCCTCATCTGCTCCGCCGTGGCCTCGACGAAATGCCTGCTTACGCTGGACTTCTTTATCCCATAGCCCTTGATAACCGACTCCACCGCCTCTTCGTAGTTCCTGCTCGATATGCCGAGGACAAGGTTCTTCATCACCTGTCGCCTCATGCCCTGCGGGTCCCTGAAAGCCTCATATGTGCTTAGAGGAATCTCCTTGTTGTCCCTGCCTCGTAAGCGGGGCCGTTCTATCACGACCTTCTGTCTGTCGAAATACACGGGGCGAAGATCGCCGCCCCACCAGTTGGCCGTCCTTAGCGGGTTCCTGCTGTTCTTCTGCCCGGCTATGCGCTCGCACTCGTCTTCAAGCAAGGTGGAGACCACCATAAGCCCTGCCTCCCGCGACATGCGCTCTACCGCCTCCGGAATGCCCGAAAGAACCTCGGCCACCGGCAACGGCAGCTCAAACACAACCCTGCCCTCCCTTATCTCCCTTATTTTGCCGTTTACTTTTCTCTCCATTTTGCGGTATCTTTTTCCCATAGAAAGCGACCTCCTTTTGATTTGGTTGAGCGAATCATTTTAATCGGGGGTCGCTTCCTACTTCAACAACTTACAGGGAATAACCGTCCCTGTTTCTGGTCCTTTCTTCCCCTCCATTTCTAAGTATTTCTTCTGACCTGCCAAAACAATTTTTGCAAGTACAGGAGAAAACCAAAAATTATAAAACTTACCAAATTACCTATAAAAATTCCCCAGAGAAGTTCTTGTAAAAATAACCTTCCCAAAATAAACCATTTAGCAAAAAAAAGACTATCTTCGTGAATCTGCGATAAAACAAGATCTAGTGTTACTGGCCTTAATCCTGTATAAATAAAAAACGACAATATTGTTTCATAAATAGAGAATACCACCCAGGCAACTTCCCAAGAAAAAATAAATTCTTGCTTAGTAACTGATGTCTTATTTTTCCTGTAAAAATGTAATGGTAATATATAAAGTAAAACTAAGAATAATAAAATTAACAAACCCTTTATATAACCTACAAACCAGTGTTCTGGTGGAGTCCAATTCCAATTACTGATAAAAATATAAACCTGGCGGATGGTGCTAAGAAATATCCCAAGTAAAAAACCATTTCCAATAAAATACCAAAAACGCCTTTTCCTGAGTTTACTAATAGGGATGATAAAGAGGCTCGGATAGAATATAATTACATCTACAGGCCCTTCATGTTCTTTTAATAAATTATAAAATTCAATGTCATGCTTCCCTATATCTATACAGCCCTTTGAACCTGAGAACATACCTCCGTGTATAAAAAACCCGCTTCTTCCATAGGTATTTGTTTTAGGTTTTGTGTGTAGTGGAACTCTCCAGCGACCCCAATCTTCGAAACGCACAAAACGCCAGTACAAAGACCTTAAACGCCCTCCGCTAAACTCTGAGGGATTTAAATAATAAGAGCCTGCTGGAATAGGACCTTTATTTTTTAGGAATTGATATCTTGGGTTCGAATAATCTGGCAACCCTGATGTTGCAGGATAATAGGCTACAGGATTTCCGTCATCATCAACTACTAATAAGCCAGTTCCATTGAAACCTATTGTATGTAATCCCAAGGGGTCTCTGTAATTTATAGGTGCATTGCGCACATAGCTGTAATAGTTCATCCCACCTGCCATACCTATCGGGTCTTCGGAAATAAATCTACTGTCGAGTTTATAGCGGGTGCGATAGTAATAATGCCCCCCGCCGTCGTTTTCCCTCCCTGTATATTGAAATGGGTTGTCACTTGGTTCACCCATTACTTCGGTATTCCCATAAGGGTCGTATGAGTAAGTCGTTTTAACTGTTCCATTTTCATCCGTCAAAGCTATCACTGAGCCTAAAGCGTCCTGCTGGTAATACCGAATTGTCCCATCACTCTTTATCCTTACCAGTGGTTCATCAATATTAAGCGTCCTTATGTAATTTACTGTTACCATACCATCTTCAATCTCCTGCACGATGTCAAGACCGCCATAGAGATACTGCGTAGTTTTTCCATTAACAGTTTTTTCAATTCTTCTGCCAAGCGCATCGTATTTAAAACTTGCGGTTAAAGGCGTGCAGTCTGCATTGAAACCATTTATTGCTATC
>JACQZC010000030.1:13407-14812 GCA_016207905.1 Nitrospirota bacterium
AGGCTTGCATCGGGGAGGGAAGCTTTACCGGGACGTTCAGCTTTTGCATAAGCAAAGCGGAAGGGGTTAGCCTTGCCTCTGAAGTGCCTGCAAGGCTTATAAGCAAGATTAAAAGAAACACAGATTTCCTCAGCATTTTGTCAAGGCTAAGCGTTCCAACCTCACACCTTTGGCGTGTCCCCCCTTAATGGGAGCAGTATAAGTGCTTCTACATAAGCTTTCAAATTTAAGAATAAATCGTATCTTTCTTTATCAAAAGATGGTGCCCATAAAATATAAAACTTATTTTTATACTTCCCTCTTATACGTATTAAAACAATGTTCCAAGACACAAAGTAAGTTGTTTTAATTTGACTTATATCTTTAAGCGGATATGCTCTTTCTTTTTTCCATACTTTTATATAGAAGTTATTCTCATTAAAGGACACTCGGATAATAGCTTTGTAATACTGAAAAATGGCTAAAATAATAAACACCAAATTAAAACTTTTAAACATTATTTCTTCTGGTTCTGTTTTCCACGGCATTACAGTAAAACCTATAATAAGAATGAATATTAACCCCATACTTGTGATACTAAAAAATATTCCTTTCCCCAAAAGGATTTCCCTAAAACCCTTTTTATTTTGTAGATTAAAGTTAAAAATTATTTGTTCATCCATAAGTGATTTTATTCTATCTATGAATAGTTTTTAAAAGATCCAGATAAATTTTCTGATATTTCTTGGGAAGCACTGTCCCCTTACCAATATACCAAGAATGCGTCAACATTCCAGAAACCCCAACTCCTGCTCCGCCAGCGACCCCAACCGTCCCACCATACTCTCCCTTACCCCAAAAACTTGTACCGGTAGCTTGAAACGAATAGCCCTTGCCAGCTGCAGCAAAACCTGAAACTGTCAGAGTCCATGGACTTATCTCAGTTGGGTCACAAGGTCCTTCAAGGGTTCCCGCCTCCAATTGTACTGCACCGCCAAGCCCTAGACCAATACCAAGAGAACCATATCTAAATTGGTAATATACCCCTGTTGAAGGATCAATTAAATAGTATGTTCCAACTTCACCTGATAAAATAAAACCGCCACCCCCACTAACAGAGATGTAAACCCAAGTTTTTAATCCCAACGGGTCTATCCAATTAACTGGCGAGTTGCCAGTGTAAGTATAAAGATTCACCCCTCCCAACAACCCAATCGGGTCTTCCGATATAAATCTTTGCAATTCGGGTGAATAATACCTCGCCCTATAATAATATAACCCCTCTCCATCATTCTCCCTTCCTGTATACTGAAAAGGATTATCTGAGGGTTCACCTATCATTTCCGTATTTCCATATGGGTCGTAGACATACTGCGTCTTAATCGTGCCTGCCTCATCCGTCAATGCAACCACAGACCCTAAAGCA
>JACQZC010000031.1 GCA_016207905.1 Nitrospirota bacterium
AAGAAGTAGTTTCGCCCTGACGAGCCTTTGTCATTCCGACCCCAAAGGTGTCATTCTGGCTTGTCCAGAATCCATCCGCCTTTCTGTCATTGCGAGGCTTTGCCGAAGCAATCTTTTCCCCTCTCCCCTTGCGGGAGAGGGTGAGGGTGAGGGGTCATTCTGAATTCAGCCTGTCATTCTGAATTCATTTCAGAATCTCAGCTTCCTTATTTCTGTCTTACTAACCCCTTGCAATAAGGCATTGAAAAGAAATATTATTTAGGCGATTGAGGGATTTGTAAAAGCTATGTGGATAAAAACTGTCAGGCTGGTTAATTTTGGAAGTTTCAAGGATTCCGGCGGAATAGAGTTTTCAAAAAGTATTAATGTCTTAACTGGTCAAAATAATGCTGGGAAATCCTTGATATTGAAATCAATTCTTCAAATGCAACACCCTTCAGTTAGTGTTAATGACATTCGGAAAGGTGAAGAGAATTGTGAAATTAAAATCAAGTCCGAAGAGTTTAATTACACTCATTACCCTAACATTAACAAGGTAGAGGGAACAGCTGGGCCCACCATGTTCATAAGGACGTTACACAAAAATAAAGGTCAGACTTATAGTCAGACTTATAGAATGAACATACCCTCTATCGGTGAAAGAGATGCAGGACTTATACCATCTACTGAACCTCATAATTTTATTTATCCCTCAGACAAACTCATTAGCCCAACCCCCAGCCACCGGGGCTTGAGATAGAGAGGAAGCGATGAAGCCAATAAGACTATCAGGGCATGCTAAAGAACAGCTTTTTTATAGGGGTACTACCGAGGAAGAAGTTTTTGAAGCCATCAGGACATCTGAGTGGCAGCCTGCTGAATTAGGCAGGCTTGAATGCAGAAAAGACTTTGCCTTTGAAAATATTTGGAATAAGAAGTATTATAAAGTTAAGCAGGTAAGACCGATATTTGCAGATGAAGACACAGAGATAGTTGTAGTAACGGTCTATACCTATTACTTTTAGGAGGATACTATGAGGATAACTTATGATTCAGAGGTGGATGCCCTGTATATCCGTTTCATAGAGACTACAGTGACGACAAAGCATGTTGCTGAAGGTATTGCGGTTGACTATGATTCAGAGGGCAAGATAGCAGGCATAGAGATACTTGATGCAGTAAAGAGATTTGGCACAAAGGATGTCTTTAAAAAAGTAACCCTTGAGGACCTTGCCTTACAGTCAAAATAAAACATCTAAATGCACATCCCCCTCCACCTATCCCCTCCTCATCAAAGCTCTCCGCCCGGGCATTGTCATACAGGGACAAACAAATAGGGACAGGTGTTCTATCTCACTAATTCGGTAACTTTTTGGAGTTTATCTAAATTCATTTATTTTTCGGCATTCCCTTCCCCCCTTTGTTAAATTTCAGTGAAGCGAAGGAGGCTAAAGAAAAGAAGTGGGGTTTGGGGCAAAGCCCCAAAGGGAAGAACCCCTTAAAGGAATTTACACAAAATGATTGACATTACCCTTTAATAAGTAACATTTCGGCAAATTTGGGGAATCTGTTATATTAATATGTATGCTTATAATACCTGCGATAGATTTAAAAGACGGGCATTGCGTAAGGCTCATTCAGGGAAGAAAGGATGATGTAACCGTATATTCCTATGACCCTGTGGCAACTGCACTTAGGTGGGAGTCCCTCGGTGCAAAGCTCATTCACATAGTAGACCTCGATGGCGCATTCACAGGCTCTCAAAAGAACCTCGAAAGCATAATAGCTATAAGAAAGGCTGTTAAGGCGGAGCTTGAGGTAGGCGGAGGAATTAGGGACCTGAATACAATAAAGGAGCTCATCTCTTTTGGTATAGAAAGGGTTATACTTGGCACATCTACGATAGAAAACCCTGCGCTCATTGAGGAGGCATCAAAGGCTTACCCGGGGAATGTGCTTGTGGGTTTAGATGCAAGGGACGGTATGGTGGCTGTTAAAGGATGGGTTGAGGCTACATCCAAAAGGGCAGTTGAGGTTGCAATCAGGATGGCATCTTTAGGCGCAGGAGGTATAATCTATACGGATATCTCGAGGGATGGCATGCTTACAGGTCCAAATATCTCAGCAGTGAGAGAAATCGTTTCCGCAGTAGAGATACCTGTCATTGCCTCAGGCGGCGTCTCCTCGCTAAACGATATAAGAAAGCTCATGGAGGTCAATGGGCTATGGGGGGTTATTACAGGAAAGGCAATCTATGAAGGTAACTTAGATTTAAAAGAGGCAATAAGATTAACGGAAGGCTCTTAATATGCTTACAAAGAGGATAATACCATGTCTCGATGTAAAAGACGGAAGGGTTGTCAAAGGAGTAAGCTTCATTAATCTCAGGGATGCAGGGGACCCGGTCGAGAATGCAAAGTTCTATGATGCCGAAGGTGCTGATGAGCTTGTATTCTTGGACATAACCGCATCCCACGAAAAGCGGAACATAATAATAGATGTTGTGATGCATACGGCAGAAGAGGTCTTCATGCCCCTTACAGTTGGAGGAGGGATAAGGGACCTCGATGACATAAGGGAGCTTCTCAGGGCAGGCTCTGACAAGGTCTCGATTAACACTGCCGCTGTGAATAACCCTGATTTCATAAGGCAGGCATCCGAGAGATTCGGCAGTCAGTGCATTGTGGTTGCAATAGATGCAAAAAGATGTTATGGCGCTAAGGGCAAGGCTCCCGAATGGCTTAGGTCCCACCATGACCTCATGCCTCTTCCTAATGCTCAGTCATGGGAGGTATACACACATGGAGGAAGAAGACCAAAGGGGCTCGATGCAATAAAATGGGCAGTATATGTGGAAAGCTTAGGTGCAGGCGAAGTCCTTCTTACGAGCATGGACAGGGATGGAACAAAAGACGGATATGACATTGTGCTTACAAAAGCAGTCTCATCCTCGGTCTCTATACCTGTCATTGCCTCAGGCGGTGCAGGAACCCTCAAACACCTCTATGAGGGACTTACGGATGGAGGGGCAGACGCAGTTTTAGCCGCATCTATATTCCACTACAGGGAATACTCCATAAAAGAGGCTAAGGAATACCTCAGAGGAAAAGGCGTGGCTATAAGACTCTGATGGACTTCCTCGAAAGGATAAAAGAAACAATCGAAAAACACTCCATGTTCCGAGGAGGCGAAACGGTTCTTATAGGGCTTTCAGGAGGAGCTGATTCGGTTTGCCTTTTAACTTTGCTTAAAAAACTAAGCCCTGCGATTGGGATTAAACTCCATGCAGTTTATATAGACCATGGATTAAGGCCAAATGAAACGGAAAAAGAGATTGCCTTTCTAAAAGACCTTACAGTGTCCATGGAAATACCATTGACCATAAAGTCTGCTGATGTAAAGGCACATGCAAAAGAGCACGGCATGAGCAAGCAGGAATCAGGAAGACAACTCAGATACGAGCTTTTCGATTTGGTCTCCTATGAGATATCTGCCACAAAGGTCGCACTCGGACATAACATGGATGACCAGATAGAGACATTTTTTATGAGGATTCTAAGAGGCTCGGGACCAAAAGGGCTTTCAGCCATACCACCCAAAAGGGGCAATATCATCAGACCACTTATAGAGACCCAAAGAAAAGACATAGAGGGATTCCTCGAGAAAGAGAAGATCCCCTACACGGAGGATTCCTCGAACCTGAAGGACGATTACCTCAGAAACAAAATCAGGCATTCCCTTATCCCTCGGCTTGAAGAATTAAACCCTAATCTCAGAGAGACCATCTCGAAAACAGTAGAGATATTCCGTGAGGAAGACAGATATTTCGAGACACTCGTTACAAAGACCATGATGAAACTTATCAGCAGGAAAAACCATAGCTCCATCGAGCTATTCCTTGCACCTCTTGAGACCATGGACAGGGTCATACTGAGAAGGACTCTGAGAAGGGCAGTGGATGAGACAAAAGGGTTAAGAGAGATAGGTTTTACACATATAGAAGATATTATTGGACTCATAGAAAAAGGAAGGCATGGCAACAGGCTTTATCTTCCAAAAGGTGTAAGGGCAATAAAACAATACTCCACATTAAAGCTCACATCAGAGCCTTCTTTAAGATTAGGCACATATATGCTTCAGGCACAGGGAGAGGTTGTGCTCAAAGAGGCAGGGGTAGTGCTTGAGGCAGAGCTTATGGAAGGACTTAAGGAGAAGCTCGATGGAAGGTCTGTAGCAGTTTTCGATGGAGATAAGCTGTCATTTCCCCTTCGCATAAGGGCAAGGGAAAAAGGGGATTTCTTTTACCCCTATGGTTTTGGAAAAAGGAAAAAGATTCAGGATTTTTTTGTGGATGAAAAGCTACCAAAAGACGAGAGGGATAAAACTCCAATAGTCCTATCGGGCTCGGAGATAATATGGGTTTTGGGCATGAGGCAGGATGACAGGTTTAAGGCAACCCCTGAGACAAAACGGTTTACAGTCTTAAAAGTAAAATACCTGCGTGGCTAATCTGAGTCGGAGAGTTACCAGCACCCTATTTTCCCTGAGGCTTGCTATTGTTCTGATAGGCTTTATCGCAACTGCCTCACAGATTCTCGTCATCAGAGAGCTCCTCGTTGTGTTTCATGGAAGCGAACTCACCATAGGCATTATCTTAGGCAGTTGGCTTATCCTTGCAGCAGGAGGAAGTTATTATTTCCGAAACAAAGCAGTGCATATCAGGAGGGGACTTAGATGGTTTTCGGTCTTACAAATACTCATTGGTTTTTCCCCTCTTTTAAGCATTGCCTTTATCCGCTCATTCAGATACCTTCTTGGAATCCCAATAGGAGAGGTCTTAGGCATACACTATGTGGCAGTCGTTGGGTTAGTGGCATCTGCACCTGTCTCTGTGCTAAGCGGTATGCTGTTTCCCTTTGCATGCCACATCATTCAGGTATCTTCGAGCAAAAAAGAGGCTCCTTCGAATGTCTATCTTTATGAGGGAGGAGGCGGATTCCTTTCAGGGCTTTCCCTTACGCTTTATCTGATTGGGATACTCAGCCCTATAGAGCTTTCATTTGGCATTGCCCTTTTAAGTCTTTCTTCGGTCTTTCTTTATCTTACATTTAGCCGTGAGTCATCTGTCCTCAGAAACACCGCAACTGCACTCATACTCTTAATAAGCATCTCGTTTTTTTTATCCGTCCCCAAAAAGATAAACGAGGCGACATCCAAGATGCTCTGGTATGAATATGACCTTCAGGAGACAAAAAACTCCGTATACTCTAATATTGCAATTATAAAGAAAAACGGCCAGTATACATTTTTTTCAAATGGCTCGCCGTATGCAGTAACGCCTGTGCCTGAAAGTTATATAGAAGAGATATCGCATTTTCCAATGCTTTTCCATGACAATCCAGACGATGTCCTTTTGATTGGCAGTGGAGCAGGCGGACTGATAAGAGAGACACTGAAACATCCAGTTAAAAGGATTCACTACACAGAGCAAGACCCGCTTACAATAGAGAGCTTTAAGAGATTCCCAACTCCAGTCACGGAATACGAGCTTAACCATCCTGCGGTAAGCACCTACAATTTAGAAGGAAGAGTCTTCTTAAGAAAGACCTCCTCTATGTATGACCTTATAGCAGTGAATCTGCCCATGCCCTCGACACTTCAGCTTAACCGCAATTACACGGTAGAGTTCTTCAGGCTTGTGAGTGCTCGGCTTAAGGAGCACGGAATACTCTCCATAACCCTTTCCGGTGGAGAGGCATATCTTTCAAAACAGATGAGACAATTAAACAGAAGGCTTTATGCCTCCTTAAAGGCGGTATTTCCGCATGTGAGGGTAATTGTGGGTGACCCAAATATCTTTCTTGCCTCGAATTCAAAAGGCATAGAGACCATAGGGCATGAAATGCTTATTAAAAGGCTTAATTCGAGAAAAATCTCTGCAGGGCTTGTTAACGAACAATACATAAGATATAAGATGGATAGCATAAGCTCGATACTGCTTGAAAGGAGCATTATCGAGCAGAAAGAAACACCCAACGGAGACACTAATCCGTTGGGTGTGTTTGATGCCCAACAGGCATTAAATCTTCAATTCTCTCCGTATATGGTCAGGATAATGGATATGTTTAGTAATATCCCCTTTGGCTTTTACATTGTCTTAGTTGCCTGTCTGACTTTAATCTTAACCGTTATCCAGAGGAGTAAAAGACAGCTTTTCATCGTCTATGCAATAGCCACAACAGGGCTTTGGAGTATGCTCCAGAGCATTCTTCTTATCATGTTATTTCAGATTTACTATGGCTATGTTTATCACTACATAGGACTTCTGACATCCTTATTCATGCTGGGGTTGGCACTGGGAGCATTTGCAGGCATGAAGATGGTTAAGATAAAGCTCGTATTAATCGAGTCTCTGATATTGCTGATTACATCTCTTACATATATATTAATCCTGCTTGAGCTTAAGCCTGAGATACTACAACCTCTAATCTTTTGCCTTATAATATCCTCTGGATTTCTCACAGGGATAAGTTTTCCTGTGGCAGTGAGGCTCATGGACAGCTCTTACACCGAGGTAAGCAGGGTTGGAGGAGGGCTTTATGCAATAGACCTGTTCGGTGCATTTTTTGGCGCACTGACGACTGCTGTTTTATTTATCCCAATGATGGGGATAAATAAAACCCTTTTTCTGGTCATGGCAGTGAAGGCAGGAAGCCTGATTCTTGTAAAAAAGTCCTCTTCACTCCCTTCCTGATTTCTTCTATAATCTTCATATGAAGGCATTAAAAAGGGATTCCCTCGAAAGATACTTCGGAAGCATTCTAAAAGGATGTAAGCTAATTGAGTTTAAGCCATTAGGAAGGGGTGTTCACGGAAGGGGTTTTCTCATCTCCCTTAAGACAAAAGAGGGCATAAAAAACTATGTTCTTAAGGGCATTCTGCCAGAAGGGCTTGGTCATGACTATCCTTCTGATAGGGCAGGAATGCTTCTTTTAGCACTTAACAATTACGGAAGGCTTTTAAAGCATGTAAAAGCCCTTGATGTTCTCTCACTCGGTAAGAAAGGCATTCTTAAATCCATAGGTGGCGGAAAGGAATACTTTCTTCTTATGGAGCAGGCAGAAGGAACATCGTATTTCAAAGACCTCAAGGAATTCTCGAAAAAGAAATGCCTCGATGAAGAGGATAAAAAAAAGATTCTCTTAATGGCAGAATATCTTAGAAAGATACATTCTGTGAAGAAACGCTCAAGGACCCTTTATCTTAGAAAACTCAGAGATATTATAGGTCATGGAGAATGCCTTATGGGTGTGTTTGACACATACCCAGATGGAGTCTTAAGTTGCAAGAGGATGGCTGAGATTGAGAAAAAGTGTATTGACTGGCGGGCAAGACTTAAAGATAGATGGAGAAGGCTTTCGCAGATACACGGAGATTTCCATCCCGGCAATATCTGGTGGGCTAATCATAAGGATTTCGTTTTACTTGACAGAAGTAGAGGTGAATGGGGCGAGCCTGCCGATGACATAACTGCACTTGCCATAAACTATATATTCTTCTCGATAAAGCACTTTAATGCCATAAAAGGAGCATATCTGGAGGGATTTAGATTGTTTTTTGAAAAATACATAAGCCTTACAGGCGACAGTGAGATTCTCGATGTTCTTGCCCTGTTTTTTGCTTTTAGGGGTGCTGTTGTCGCAAACCCTGTTTTTTATCCTGAGCTTACACAAAAGCAAAGAAGGCTCCTCTTCAGGTTTGTAATAAATGTGCTTGACTCTAAGAGATTCATTCCGGATAAGGTTCAGTGTTATCTCAAATTATAGATTGACTTTACCTATAGTTTTGTAGTAAAAATTAATATGGGTGAGCTGTCAGCACTCAGGAAGAGACTCCTCATCGGCTATACGATAATACTCTTTCTTGTCCAATGGGGACTGCCTCTGTTTTATTTCTTCTTCGGTCTTAACCTCCAATGGGAACTGGTATCATCCACGGTTGTTTTGTTTTTTTTGGGTGTTACCGTAACAGGCAGTATATTCGGCATATATATTCCACTAAGGATTTTAAGGACAGATGCCTCTTATCCAAACAAGGTAGTATTCTTAAATGCCATTGGCGTTGGGATTTTCTATGGCACAGGAATATTTCATCTCAGGTACACATACGGTGCCACATTTCTTACTGTTGCCAAGATTTCGATTCTTGCCTTGAGTGTTGGGATTTTGCAATGTCTTTCTTCGTTCATTTTTACGCTTAAGACCCTATATCCCTATATGCAACGGGATGGTCCTAAAAAAAGGAAAAGTTTGTTTTATAAAAACCTACTTTTTGTCTTCTCCCTTGTTCTTCTTGGCATAATAATCGTAGGCAGTGTATCGTTCAACGAGGTCGAGGAATTCCTAAGAGGGCATTTTGCAGAGCAGAGTATTCAGATAGATAATGTCCTGTTAAATGTGCTTTTGGCATTTCTGATAGCAGGGGCAATTGTTTTAATACTTTTGTTTGAATTCACACGGCTGATGGTTTTGCCCTTAAAAGAGCTTTCTGATTCCGCAAAGGCAATTTCAGCCGGGCAAATGGAAAAAGCAAGGGCAATCACAGGAGACGAGGTCGAAGACCTTGTCAATGCATTCAATCTGATGGTCGAAAAGCTTAGAAAGAGGGAAGAAGAACTAATACTCAAGGGACAGCACCTTGCGATCCTTTATAGTCTTGCCGAGGCATTGAATCAGAATAAGACCCAGCAGGAGATATTTCATATG
This sequence comes from Nitrospirota bacterium, assembly GCA_016207905.1. Classification (NCBI taxonomy): domain Bacteria; kingdom Pseudomonadati; phylum Nitrospirota; species Nitrospirota bacterium. Next base: position 8,745 of record JACQZC010000031.1, read on the forward strand.
ACAATGCATTGGATGGAAACCGTGTTTGGCTTTGAGGTCGGCACACTGAGGCGGCTGAAAGGAAGTGCTCTTAATCTTATAGCATCAAAAGGGATAGAGGAGGCTTTTATCGGGAAAATACAGACTGTCAAAGTTGGAGAATCCATCTCAGGCATGGTGGCTTTGAAAAAGGATGTGGTGGTGTTTGAAAATGCATCCGAAGTTTCCGAAGTCTATACAGAAACTGCAAAGTCACTGGGGCTTAAATGCCTCATAAGCATTCCCTTGAGGTCAAAAGAGGTGCTTATAGGAACCATGAGTGTTGGCAGTCGCCTTAAAAGGGAGATACATCCTGATAATATTAAACTGCTTAATTCCATCTCCAGCCTCTTAGGTATTGCCATTGAAAGGTCAGGTGAATTTGACAGGGTCGAGGAGGAGAAATTCGAATGGGAAACAGCAGTAAACTCTATATCGGACATTGTTTCTATACATGATAACCAATGGAGGATTAAAAAGGTTAACCCTGCGTTTGTTAAACATTTTGGCATAAAAGAGCATGAGGTTCAGGGAAAATACTGCTATGAGGTCTTTCACGGAACGAGCATTCCGCCTCCAGAGTGTCCCTTGATGGAAACCATGGTTACACGAAATAAGTCAAGCACAACTATGGAAACAAAGGATAACAAAGTTCTTGCCATATCGGTTCATCCCATCTACAAGAGTAACGGTGTTATTAATGAAAGTATTCACATAATGAGAGATGTAACCGAGATATATAGATCAAGGGAGCATCTGCATCAGGCAGACAAGATGGGTGCATTAGGAAGGCTTACCGCAGGAATCGCACATAATGTCAATAACCCTTTGACATACAGTCTTAATTATCTTCATATCCTTAAGGAGACATGCGATGAAAATACAAAAGAGATGATTGCTAAAGTAGAGGAGGGCATTCGAAGGTCAAAAAATGTCCTTGAGGGATTTCTAAACTTCTCTACTCCTTCCAAAGGACAGGTTGAGGTTATAGACCTTGAAGAAATAATCAGGGAAATAATTACATTTCTTTCAGCCGAGATAAAGAAGAAAAATATTCTTATTCATACGGGATTCTCATCCGAGACAAAAGTAAAAACACAGAGAAAGGCTATAGAGGAGGTCTTACTGAACCTTTTTACAAATTCCATCGATGCAGAGGCAACGGAGATAACCGTAGAGGCTTATAAAGACCAGGAAGACATAACAATAGTGGTAACTGATAACGGCTCTGGCATTCCTAAGGAGCACATCCCAATGATATTTGAGCCATACTTCAGCACAAAACCAATGGGCAAAGGCACAGGACTTGGCCTTTATACCTCATATAACATAATTAAGTCCCTTAAAGGCGATATCTGGTGCCATAGCCATAAAAACACAGGCACCCAGTTCCTTATTCACCTACCACATCAAGCTTAATTTACCAGAAAATTTGTCCAAAATCCGACTATTTGTCCATTTTCCGACACACCGATTACAAAGAAAACTTCTATTAAAGCTTTAGATAAATTGGCAATTATTCGGAATAGTTAAAGATTAGATTTTTTAATCTCATAGTTTTTTATTCAGGCAAAGAAATTGCTTATAAGGAAATTGCTTTTTCTTAAAGAAAATAATAATGGCACTTCTTGTTATTGACGATGAAAAAGACTGTAGGGAATCTCTTGGGGAGCTTTTGAGGCTTGCAGGCCACAAGGTGATTACTGCAGACTGTGGTGAGGAGGCATTGAAGGTATTAAGGAACAACAATATCTCTTTGATGCTCGTTGACCTGATTATGCCTAAGATGAGCGGTGAGGAGTTTATCAAAAAGGCATGGGGTGAAGGGCACATAGTGCCTGTGCTCGTTGTGACTGCTGTTTCGCCGTGGAAGACGGCAGGCATTACAGAGCTCGGGATAGGCTATATACGGAAGCCTTATGATAGTAAAATGCTTCTTGGGGTAGTAGAGACCCTTTTGAAAAAGACAGGGGGAGACATGGGGTGAACAAACTTGCACAGGCAATAATACTTCAGTCGGTTGAAGACATGTGGGATAAACAGCATAGGGCAGAGTGCATGGAGTTTTTTACAGGCGAGGGTTTTCACATATGCGCTCAGATGGCAGGACTTTTGCCTAATGAAAAATCTAAACTGCTGAATCTGGCATGGAAGGTCCTGATGCTTACAAACTCGCAAGATGAATCTGCCGGAAAACGAAATGCCGAGCAAACGGATAGGACTCCGGCTTTGACTTTTTAGGTGACAGGTTTTTTGAGGAAATGTCATTGCGTGGGACTAATACTCCTGGAGCAATCCCCATGAGGTTGCTCCGTCCTGACCGAAATGAGTTTTCAGGACAGGACACGCAATGACAGAAAGCGTGGGAAGGGAAAAATTGATTTGCTAAAACGAGGCGATATTGTAAAGCATTTTAGCAGTGACCAGAAGGGCGTTGTTGTTGACTGGGGCGTATTTCATCATAAATTCAAGAGATATGTGCTGGCAAAAAGGGAGACAGCTGACTTTGTCAGGGTCTGGACAGGTGGTAAAATCGAGGTCTGGCCCATCGGCAATATAAAGACGAAAGGAGAGGCGCCTTAAGTTTCTTTCCACGCTCCCTACGGTTGCTCGCAATGACCCACAGTTTTGTCATTGACCTTAACTATTTGATTTACATATACTATGCAGGAGGTATAACATGCTTATTAAGTACCTGAAAGACATTCCGATATTCAATCATCTCAATGAATCCCACCTTAAAGAAATTGCCCTTAGATGTAGAAGTGTCTCCTTCAAGAAAGGCGATGTGGTCTTTCATATGACCAGCCCGAGCACAGACCTCTATGTCGTGCTTCAAGGCAAGCTAAAGGCAGAGCGCATAGACGAAGAGGGTGCTGAGATTGTGCTTTCCCATTTCGAGCAAGGGGATTTCTTTGGAGAGCTAAGTCTCATAGATGCCAAGGGAAGGTCGGCAACCATAGTGGCAGAGGAGGCTTCGGAGCTTGCCATTTTAAGGAGGGATGTATTTCTTGAGCTTTTACTTAAGGACTCAAAGATTGCAGTGGAGCTCATAGTTACGCTTGCAGACCGCTTAAGAAAGGCAGATGAGATGATAGAGTCTTTAGCATTTCTTGCAGTTGGCGAAAGACTTCTTAAGTCGCTTATTGAAATAGGAAGACATGAGGGCAAGGCAGAAAAAGGCTTTATAAGGGTCAGTAAGCTAACTCATAAAGACCTTGCAAGCCGAATCGGAGCCTCAAGAGAAGCAGTTTCAAAGTGCATGAAGACATTCGCATCCAAAGGCATTATCAAAGAATCCGAGGGCTATATCCTTATCTCCGATGACATCTCCGATAAAGGTCTCATGGTCTAAAGCCATCTATCCCAATGTGAATTTTACCTTGACCTTAAGGGTTTTTTGATGCACTATCTCTATAGGGCTCTAAAAATAATGTTGACAAAGAGGCTAAATAGAGGCAAAATTTAGTCAAACATAATTACTATTAACTTATATTATATATATTAAAGGGGGCACTCAGGGGGTAAAATGAAGAAAAGATTAGTTTTAGTTTTTCTGTTTATCTTTGTTATCATGGTTTCCGAGGGGTTATGCGAGGTCAGATGTATAGATACAGAAGGAGAGGCGGTTATCGTAAACAATGACATCCCATCTGCAAAGGTAGAGGCAATTGCGAGGGCAAAGTGGTCTGCAATAGAACAGACGGTTGGCGTTGAGGTCAAGGCAGAGTCAGTTGTTCAGAACATGGCACTTGTCGATGATGCAGTAAGCAAAGAGATTAAGGGTATCGTTACATCACATAAAACATTGGATGAAAAAAACAGGGGCGACACTTTCTGGGTGAAGGTAAATGCCTGTGTGGAGCCCTCAAAGGCGATGCAGGCAATGTCTTCGCTTTCCATGAATAGTTCGATAGCAGTGTTTATTCCTGCAAGAAAACCAAAGGTTGTTGGTGAAGCTGAGGTTGCCGAATATGAGGAGACAAACATCCTCTCAGAGACCCTTATAGGCAAACTAACAGAGCAGGGCTATACAGTTACCGATGTTGCTCCAACAGAGGCAGTAGAGGCAGGGGAGATAGAAAAGGCAATCAAAAGCGGCAATTACCTTACATTAAGAAGTCTCATGTACAAATTCCTCTCGAATATACTCCTCATCGGAAAGGTTGACTATACGGTCTCTACAAAGAAAGGCGAGGATGTTGGATATGGAGTCTTGATGCCTTTCAATAATGTCACTGTAAGACTAACATACCGTATTGTTGTCAAAGACCCAAAAACAGGCAAGATGGTTATCCTTTCGGCAGGCGAAAAGGAAGGCAAAGGCATGGCGGGCAATGTGGAGGATGCCACTGCCAAAGGGCACAGGGATTTGGCAGAAAAGCTCATCCCTGTCATTATGGATAAGGTCTCCGAGTATATAAAAGGCATGGCAAGAAGAATAGAGGTCAAGGTCAAAGGCATTACCGATATAGGCACTAATTTCGAGATAAAGGATTCCCTTCAGAATATCACATGGGTAAAGTCTGTGGAGGAAAAAGGGCTCGGTGAGTTCATAGTCAGCTACACTGAAAACACCATCTATTTAGCCAATAGCATTGGGCAGAAAGGGAATCTCGAGGTTACAGGCTTTTCGCCTTATGCAATAACAATAAATTACCTGAAGTAGTAAAAAATGCTAAAACGTATAGCAATAATATTGAGCTTATTCCTCATCTCTTTAGTAGATGCTGGTTCTTCTTTAGCTCAATCAGAATTCGTTATATTTGGGCCAAAGCAATACGACAAGCCCAAAGGCAAGCCTGTTACCTACACAGATACCTTTAAGGCATACCCTGCCACTTACCAGCTCTGGGTTCAAAGCGGGCAAGATGGACTTAATGAGGTAAAAAATGTCTCTGTTAGCATTAATGGTGTAGAGGTATTAGACTCCAGAGACCTGAGAAAGAGTAATCCATCTATAAAGACAATAAACCTTCAATCAACCAACACTATCAAAGTAGTCTTAAAAGGACAGGGTGGAAACTTCATTAAAGTTAAGGTGGTAGCACCACCGCTAAACATCACAGTCCTTTCTCCATCTGCCGGAGAGACAATATCAAGCCCAAAGGTGATAGTAACTGGAACAATAGAAAATTTCATAGGAGAGTTAGGGGTAACTGTAAATGGAATAGTGGCAGATGTTTATGGCAATCAGTTTGTCGT
>JACQZC010000032.1 GCA_016207905.1 Nitrospirota bacterium
GCGGATAATATAATAGTGAAAAACAAAAAACACAGTGTTACCGTAATGGCGATTCCCTCTGTATTAAACTCCCTTAAAAGAAGCCTCCTTAATGGCACGGTCTGGCCTGATTTCACAGTTATACCAAACCCCGATAATGCAGTCCTCAAGCTGAAAGGCATAAGGCAGGGTAATACATTCACTGTAAACACCTACAAGGTTACTGCATATGAGGTCAATCATGCTGTTTCAGCCGCAGGCTATGTCATCGAAGGCAAGGGCGGTAAAAGGCTTCTTTACACAGGAGACACAGGTCCTACGGAAAAGATATGGCAGGCAACAGAAGACCCCGTGCACTGTGCCATAGTAGAGGTTTCTTTCCCGAATAAGATGAAGGACATGGCAATTATAACAGGCCACCTTACAGCAGGGCTTTTTAGAGGAGAGCTTAAAAAGATGATTAACATCCCCGAAAGGATCCTCATTACACACCCCAAGCCCCAGTACCTCAAACAGATAAGAAAGGAGATAGCCAGCCTTATGATGAATAATATACGGATACTTCGTGACGGCGATGAATTCGACATATAGACATGGCATGGTTTAAGAAGCCAAAAGGCACAACCTTAAAGGCAGTTAAGATACCCGAAGGTCTCTGGGTCAAGTGCGACGGCTGTAAGGAGATTATCTACAAGAAGGAAATCGACAGGAACCTCATGGTCTGCCCTAAGTGCAATTATCACTTCAGGATAAATGCAGGCGAGAGGATAAAGCTTCTTGTAGATGAAAACAGTTTTGAAGAGACAAGCCCTGATATACTATCCGACGACCCGTTGTCCTTCAAAGACGCCATCCCTTATAAGGAGAGGCTCAAAGAAAACCAGAGAAAAAGCGGACTTAAAGATGCGGCCATAAGCGGAAGGGCAAGGATAAACGGGCATGAGGTCATAATGGTCATAATGGATTTTTTCTTTATGGGCGGCAGTATGGGCTCTGTAGTTGGAGAGAAGATTACAAGGGCAGTTGAGACATCCCTGAACCTAAGACTGCCCCTTGTGATAGTTTCCTCCTCAGGAGGGGCAAGGATGCAGGAGGGCATTTACTCCCTCATGCAGATGTCAAAGGTCTCAGCCTCAATCGGAAAGCTCAAGGAAGGCGCAGTGCCATTTATATCCATACTTTCGGACCCTACATTTGGTGGGGTTACTGCAAGCTTTGCAATGCTTGGGGATATTATAATCGCAGAGCCCGGCTCTCTTATTGGTTTTGCAGGACCGAGGGTCATCGAGCAGACAATCAAACAACAGCTTCCAGAGAATTTCCAAAGGGCAGAGTTTCTCCTCGAGCATGGCATCATAGATATGGTCGTCCCAAGAAAAGAGATGAAAACCACTATCTCTAATATCCTCGAGCACCTGATGGGGTGAGAATTCTACGCTCAAAAATCGGGGTCATCTTAAGAATCCTTCCGTTTGAGTCGATGAACCCGGATATGCCTGTATTTGCCGCCCTTATCAGAGGCTTTCTGTTTTCAATTGCCCTAAACACAGCCATTGACCAGTGCTGATAAGGTCCTCCTGTATCTCCAAACCATGCATCGTTTGTTATGGTTACAATGAAATCGCCATCCTTTGTATAGAACTTCCTTACGAGTCCTGGGAATATTATCTCATAGCAGATAAGCGTGCCGAATCTTCCAAATGGTGCCTCTGCCTTGATGTATCTGTCTCCTCGGGTATAATCTCCAATGCCAGCGACGAGTTTGTCTACAAAAAAAAGCATTCTTCTAAGAGGCACATACTCTCCGAATGGGACTAAGTGTATCTTGTCATAGACATAGCCCACTTCGGATAGCCTGTTAAGAAGTATGGCACTGTTTGAAAGCTCAGGTGGAGCATCCTTTGAAACAGCCTTTATGGTTATGGCTCCAAATAGAAGGTATGTGTCCAGTGACCTTTGAAACTCAATCAGCTCTTCTGTAAGGGTCGGGTCGTTCATAAAGTAAAATGGCACGGCAGACTCAGGCCAGACTATTAAGGAGGGGCTCAGGGAGTTTGCGCTTAAAGTCATGTCCTTATATGTCTCAATCACATCCCTCTGGTATTCCGGGCTCCATTTAAGCTCCTGAGGGATATTGCCCTGAATAATGCTTGCCCTGAAGGTTACTCCAGTAGGCAATTCGTTAAGCCTCAGGTATCCATAGAGAACTGCCATAAGGGTGATGGAAATAAGAGCTCCATAGCCTGCAATCGTAGGCATGGTTGAAAAAAGCGGCATCTTGTCCTTTCTCTCCTTGAGTATGAATATATCTGCAATTGCACCGTTTACAGCCATCAAAAGAAAAGACACGCCATATATGCCTGTTATGTCTACAAACTGTATAAGAGGAATCAGCTTATATTGCGAGTATCCAATAGATGACCATGGAAACCCTGTGAGGGCATATGAGCGGACAAACTCGAGGGAGACCCACATGAGGGGTGCAAGGAGCATTGCAGGCAGGCGGGTGTTTTTTATCTTTAAGGAAAACAAGAGGCCGAAAATGCCTGTATAGAGGCTCTGATAAAGGGAAAGCAAAAGCACCAGTGCAAGGCTCGGTATGAAAGGGATACCTCCATAATGATTTATGGAATGGTATATCCAGTACTCAGTACCGAAAAAATAAGGGATGCCAAAAAAAATCCCTGCACGGAATGCCTCTTTATTTGACATCCTGTTTAGAGACAAAAGAAATGGGCTCAGGCAAAACCATGAAACTGCATAAAGGTCAAACTTAGGGAAGGCAAATACAAGGGCTGTGCCAGAGAGCACTGCTAAAAGATAAATCTTATATCCTCTTAAATTCATAAATCATATGTATCATATCAGAAAAATCTTGACTTTTTCATGACTTAACAATAAAATCTTCAGAGATGGCAAAACTCTTACTTGCAGACGATAGCATTACCATTCAAAAGGTGGTTGAGCTTGTCCTTTCAGACGAGGGCTTTGAGATAAAGGCATCTAATAACGGAGAGGATGCCTTAGCTCAGGTTTCTTCTTTCCTGCCTGACATAATTCTTGCAGATATAGAGATGCCAAAGATGAATGGATACCAGCTCTGCGAGAAGATAAAATCCAGCCCTGCAACAAAGAACATCCCTGTGATTCTTCTTGCAGGCGCATTTGAGCCTCTGGATGAGGAGCTTGCAAAGAAGGTTGGTGCAGACGACTTCCTGATAAAGCCATTCGAATCCGAAGACCTGATAAAAAAAGTGAATGCCTCGTTGATGGTTTCAAAGGCTGAGGTCGGGATGCAAGCACCTGCTATGGAGGCAGTAGAAGTCTCAGAGGACCTCTGGGGACTGGAAGAAGCCCCTTCTGTTGAGGAGGAGGTAGTGGAAGTGGTGGAGGCAGTAGAGCCTGCCTTAGAGGTCGAGGCTGTCTCAGAAGAAGAGGCAATGCTCGAAGAGGCAATGCTTGAAGAGGCTGTCATGCCCGAGGAGGCACTCATAGAGGAGGCACTTATAGAGGAGGCACTTTTGGAAGAGGTCTCTGCTTTGCCAGTAAAAGAGGCTATTTCGCCCCCTGAAAAACCCGTGTTTGAAATCCCAAAAGTGGAAATACCAAAGGCAGTAGAGTTTCCCTCTAAAGATGCCCTGTTAGACATCTTTAGAAAAACTGCTGATGAAAGGATTTCGGAATTCCTCAAAGGTCTTGACTTAAAAAATGTGCTGTCCTTGAGCATTCAGGCAGGTATAAAAGAGACCATCGAAAAAGTCCTCTGGGAAACTGTGCCTGAGCTTTCGGAAAAACTCTTCAAAGAGGCACTAACCAGCTCGATAGAGTCCCTTACAAAAGAAGTGGAAAAGGTTATCTGGGAGACCGTGCCTGAGCTTGCAGAGACAATAATCAAAAAGGAAATCGAAAAAATAAAATCCGAGATTTAAGCGGATTAGCGTCTACTTTATTTTACCGATAAAAGCCCTTCTCATCTCAATAGTGACCTCCTTATTGAAGGGATTTGATGTACAAGGAATGTAAATACTTTCGTCTCGCTAAGAAGTTTATAAACAAAATTAGCGCTTATTTGCCCTGAGTGTAGAAATAAGGCAGGACGAGCCTGCCTTCCCTGTCAAGAAAAGGCATGTATTTCTCAAGTCTGTTCATTGCTCTCAAGTAAAGCATCTCTGATTTATCATTCTCCCTCGGTTTTTTCCTTATCTTCCCCTTTGAGGGGTCAATCACACCCTGCCTTACAAGCTCTGCCCTGACAAGGGATGCAGTCTTTTTTAATTCGTCATATGTGATAGGCATATTTTTTATTCCTCAATAGCTTTTATCAGGATGTCCTCAATGTCTTGTTTTTTTGCCCGCTCCTTCAGGTAGCTGTAGTCCAGAACGCCAATAGCCCTCTTTATATTTATGAGTACTTTTGCCCACATCAAGCTATCGGTATCGCCCCACCATTTTGCAGAGTTGAGCCTGTCTATAATTAGGTCCTCTACTGCTATAACACTAACCTGAAGGTCATCTGTTATCTTTAGAATTTCAGGTTCCTTGCCACTTTCAAGGTTACTGCCACGCCAGTCTATGTATATGTCAAGGTCTTTACTTAGCCATAACCTACCTGTCTTCAGAAACCCCCATCCGGACAAGACTGACTCCAGTATATCAAGTTCTGCCAGCACATCAATATCGCCGGTTGTATAACTGCCCTGTGTGTATATCTCTACTGCCTCGCCGCCGACGATTATCGGTGCTCTGCCGCCTCTTTTCGTTACCTCCTTTGAAAGAAAGGCAACAAACATGGCCCTTCGCTTAACCGGGTCTTCAATTTTTAAAAGGCTTCCGATGTCCATAATCTATTATACTAAAGTCCAGTTATAATATATCTTATGTCAGAGAAATTTTAAGGCTTAAAAAGGTTCTATCTCAGCGGCTGGGGTTACGAGGGATAAACCGAAGATGAAAGAAGGAAGTGACGGCGGGCATCCTCCCGGTATAGCTGAGGAGTCTGCGGTCTTTACATTTAATATAAGAGGCTCTATTGCTGAGCATAACCGTGGTATAATAGAGCGGTGGTTAGAGCAGATTAAAAGAATAATTGAGGAGGGGGATTACAGGAAGGCCTCTGTTGTGCAGAGCTTACTTGAAGTTTTAGACCCGGAGGGGAGAAAGAAGGAATAAGGCTTACCTTATAATATATAACTTAAAGGAGGAGTGAGATGAAAAGGGTAGTGTTGTTTTTTATTGCAATAATAATCCCCTTTCGTGTTGCTACGTCCGCCGATTATATTGATAAAAAAATATTTGTCTCTCTAACCGAACAAGCCCTCGATATTATAGATGAATTGGAAGTATCTCTTTCGCGAGGCAGTGTTACACCTGAAATGAAGAATCTGGAATATCATTTGGCGGTAATATTAAATAAGTACAAGAAATACAAAAAGAAATAGAAGGGCTTAACCTTGATACCTGCCGGGCGCAGGAGAAGTTCCCCCATTTTTTTGGCCTCACGCGTCCGAGAGGAAAAGCGGTGATTGTTCCATGCATTTAGGCAGGGTTCGGAATAACACTTAATTGAGATTCTTCTGCCGATACTTCGGCATCAGAATGACAGGAAGCCGAATAATGGAATAAAAATGGGTAACGGATGAGGCAGGCTTGCAACAATAGCCTCTATACGCTTAAAATAGAAACTACTATGGCAGAGATACCAAAGACCTGTGATATAAAAGCCATTGAAGATAAGTGGTATGATGTGTGGGTTAAAGAAGGCTATTTCAGTGCCGAGATAAACCCCGAAGGAAAGCCTTACTCGATTGTAATCCCGCCACCTAATGTTACTGGCTCTCTTCATATGGGACATGCCCTGAATGCAACCCTTCAGGACATCCTTATAAGATGGAGAAGGATGATGGGGTATAAAACCCTCTGGGTTCCAGGCACAGACCATGCAGGCATAGCAACACAGAATGTCGTTGAAAGAAGACTCCAGATGGAAGGCAAAAGCAGGCATTCCATGGGAAGAGATGCATTCATAGAAGAGATATGGAAATGGAAACAAGAATATGGTGGAATGATAATACATCAGCTTAAAAAATTAGGTGCCTCCTCTGATTGGTCAAGGGAAAGGTTTACATTAGACGAAGGACTCTCTAAGGCAGTAAGAGAGGTCTTTGTAAGGCTCTACGAAGAAGGACTCATCTATAGGGCAGAAAGGCTCATAAACTGGTGCCCAAGATGCCAGACTGCACTTTCGGACTTAGAGGTCGAGCACGAAGACATAGAAGGCACGCTCACTTACATCAGGTATCCACTGTTAAACACCAATGCCTATATAACGGTTGCCACAACAAGGACTGAGACCATGCTTGGGGATACAGGAGTGGCAGTTCATCCTGATGATAAAAGATATAAAGACATAATAGGCAAAACCCTAAGGCTTCCTCTTACAGAAAGATTAATCCCTGTTATAGCAGACCCTGTAGTAGATAAGTCATTTGGAACTGGTGCAGTAAAGGTCACACCTGCACATGACTTCAATGATGAGGCTATTTCAAAGAGGCATGGACTTCCTTCGGTAACTGTTATTAGCCCCGATGGAAAGATGACCCGACAGGCAGGAATAAGGTATGCCGGGCTCGATAGATACGAATGCCGAAGGCTTGTTCAGGAGGACCTTAAGGCTCGGGAGCTTATAGAAAAGATAGAGACTTACAGGCATGCAGTTGGGCACTGCTATAGATGTAAAACTACGATAGAGCCACTTTCAACGCCCCAGTGGTATGTAAAGGTATCGCCCCTTGCAAAAGAGGCAATAGGGGCAGTTAGAGAAGGAAAAATAAGAATCCTCCCCGAGACATGGCTTACGAGCTATTATGCATGGATGGAGGGCATAAGGGATTGGTGCATATCGAGGCAGATATGGTGGGGTCATAGAATCCCTGTTTGGTATTGCAAAGACTGCGGAGAGATTAATGTTGAAAGAGAAACCCCAACGGAGTGTAAAAAATGCAAAGGCACAAACCTCAGACAAGACGAGGATGTTTTAGATACATGGTTTTCCTCAGCCCTCTGGCCTTTCTCCACATTAGGTTGGCCCGATAAGACTTTAGACCTCAGAACATTTTATCCGACCTCTGTCTTGGTTACAGCCCATGACATACTGTTTTTCTGGGTCGCAAGGATGATTATGATGGGCATCAAGTTCATGGGAGATGTTCCGTTCAGGGATGTATACATACATGCAATAGTCAGGGATGCCGAAGGTCAAAAGATGTCCAAATCAAAGGGCAATGTCATAGACCCGCTTACGATTATAGATAAGTATGGTGCAGATGCCTTCAGATTTACCCTTTCTGCATTTGCCGCACAGGGAAGAGATGTTAAATTTTCCATGGAAAGGGTCGAAGGATACAGGCACTTTGTCAATAAACTCTGGAATGCAGAAAGATTTATCATAGGAGGAGGCACTGCCTTTAGCGAAAAGGCTGAGATGTCCGAGACACCTATTGCAAGCAGATGGATTAAGGCAAGGCTTGCCATTACAGTCGACGAGGTCAACAAGGCACTGAAGGACTATAGGTTTAACGATGCATCAGGTGCAATATACCAGTTTGTATGGCATGAGTTCTGCGATTGGTATATAGAGATGGCAAAGACAGAGATGACTATTGAGACTCAAAACTGCCTGCAATATGTCCTCGAGACGGTTCTCAGGCTTCTGCATCCATTCATGCCGTTTGTAACAGAGGAGCTATGGCAGAGCCTTCCAAATAAGGAAGGACAAAGCATCGTTATCGCCAGATACCCAGAAGGGCTTGAAAAAGACCCCAAGGCTATTGACCTCATGTCTTACATAATAGATGCGGTCTCAGGAATAAGAAACATAAGGGGAGAGCTTGGCATACAGCCATCTGCCCAGCTTAAGGTCTCTATAAAGCCATACTCTACAGTCGCAGAGGATGTTCTTACCAAAAACCTCCATTACATAAAAAAGTTAGCAAAGGCAAAAGAGGTCATAGTTGGCATGGATATTAAAAAATTAGAGGGCTCTCTAACAGCAGTTGGAAGGACACTTGAGGTCTATGTAGTTACGGAAGGCGTTATCGACACCGAAAAAGAGACAAAGAGGCTCAAAAAGGAAAAACAAAAAACAGATGAGGAACTCCAGCTCATAAGAAAAAAGCTTATGAATGCCGACTTCCTGAGAAAAGCACCTTCAGATGTTATTGCCAAAGAAGAGCAGAAAATGAAAGAGCTTATAGGGAAACAAGAAAAGCTCGTAGAGGGGTTGAAAAAACTCAGCGACCTAAAGGTATAATAACAAAGATGAACATACCGTCAGGAGTCATGAGCTTCATCCAGCAGAGCCTTGAAGAGGACATAGGCTCAGGTGATATAACAACGAGCCTCCTTGTGTCTGAAACACATAACTCCACCTCGCTAATCATAGCAAAAGAGGATTTCGTCGTCGCAGGACTTCCATTTGTAAAAGAGGTCTTTAATATCCTCGATAGCACGGTTAGCTTCAATGTGCTTGTCGAGGACGGCTCGATGGCTAAAAAAGGCTCGATTATAGTAGAAATCAATGGAAAGACCAGAACGCTTCTTCAGGCAGAAAGAACAGCCCTTAACCTCCTACAACGGCTCTCTGGGATTGCAACCATGACCCGAAAATTCGTGACAAAGGTCAAGGGGCTTAAGGTAGAAATCCTCGATACCCGAAAGACAATGCCCTGTATGAGATATATGGAGAAGTATGCCGTAAGAATGGGTGGAGGCAAAAACCACAGGTTTGGCCTTTATGACGGAATCCTGATAAAAGACAATCATATCGAGGCAGTAGACGGCATTAAAAATGCATTAGCCCGTGTAAAGCAAAGCAGGTTTCTTTCGAGGATAGAGGTCGAGGCCGAAAACCTCAAGGAGTTCAAAGATGCCCTCGGTGCAGGTGCAGACATCATAATGCTCGACAATATGTCCATAAAGGACATAAAAGAGGCTGTTAGACTTGCAAAGGGAAAGGCAATACTTGAGGTCTCTGGCAATGTAACACTTGAAAATGTAAGGGAGATTGCAGAGACAGGTGTTGACCTCATATCAGTTGGAGCTATAACACACTCAGCACCTTCGGTTGATATAAGCATGAAAATCATGGGTAGAAGAGAGGAAGATATTGCTATGAGCTGAGGAGTTTTTTTAGTATCTCGTTTACCAGAGCCGGGTTTGCCTTTCCTTTTGTGAGCTTCATAACCTGTCCAACGAAAAACCCGATTAGCCGTTCCTCGCCTGCCTTGAACCTCTCAACCTCTTTTGGATTTTTCTCTATGACCTCGGCAACGGATTTTTCTATCTCAGAGACATCTGTTATTTGGATGAGGCCTTTTTCTCTGACAATGGTTTCGGCAGGTTTACCTGTTAGAAACATCTCTTCAAACACGGTCTTTGCAATCTTACCGCTAATTACACCTGCCTCTATAAGGGAAAGCATTCCTGCTAATTGAGCAGGCTTAATCGGGCATTTCTCTATAGTAAGATTCTGTTCATTCAGGAGTCTCATAAGCTCAACCATGACCCAATTGCTTACAGTCTTTGGCTGGCTTGTGAGTTTTACAGCCTCCTCATACCACTCAGAAAGTGCCTTTTCAGAGGTAAGAAGGTCTGCATCATAAGGAGGAAGTCCGTAGACAGATACAAACCTCTGCCTTTTTGCATCAGGAAGCTCAGGCAATTTTGCCCTTACCCTGTCAATCAATTCTTTGTCCTCCACTATAGGCACTAAGTCAGGCTCAGGGAAGTATCTATAGTCATGAGCCTCTTCCTTTGTCCTCATAGACTGCGTAGTGCCTGTAGAGGGGTCAAAGAGCCTTGTCTCCTGTATGATACTGCCTCCTTCTTCGAGCAACTTTATCTGTCTTTTTATCTCATACTCTAATGCCCTTTCAACAAACCTGAATGAGTTTATGTTTTTCACTTCGACCTTCACGCCCAAGCTGGTAGTGCCAGCTTTCCTTACAGAGACATTGGCATCGCATCTCAAGGAGCCCTCTTCCATGTTTCCATCACAGACACCAAGATACCGAAGAATTGTCCTTAATTTCTTCATATACTCAACTGCCTCTTTTGGTGTCTGAATGTCAGGCTCAGAGACGATTTCCATGAGGGGCACCCCAGCCCTGTTTAAATCCACATAGCTGAAACTAATATCAGGGTCATGGATGTTTTTCCCTGCATCCTCCTCGAGATGGATTCTTGTTATGCCGATTCTTTTAATCTCAGAATCAGTAGTTATTTCAATAAAGCCTCCCTCGCAGATTGGCAGTTCATACTGGCTAATCTGGTAGCCCTTTGGAAGGTCAGGATAAAAATAATTCTTTCTTGCAAACCTGCTATAAGAGGAAATCTCTGAGCTCATTGCAAGCCCTGTCTTTATGGTAAACTCAAGGGCTTTTCTGTTAAGCACAGGCAGAACTCCAGGCATTCCGATGCAAACAGGACATGTCTGTGTATTCGGCGGTGAACCAAAGAGGGTAGAGCATCCGCAGAAGATTTTTGTCTCTGTAAGAAGCTGTGCATGAACCTCAAGACCTATGACTGATTCGTATGGCATACACTCAAGATTGTATTAATCGTCACTGGGTTTACTCCCCTTGCTATATTTTCCAAATATCTCCTTGATTTTATAAAAAGTCCTTTGTCTTAACACCCAGTTCACGACAGATAGTCTTCAGATGGTTGTTGTGGTTAAGAATAGTTAGCTTATTCTCTTTTGCCATAGAAGCTATAATTATATCAGCAGTGGGCATTGTCAGTCCTTTTCTTCTTAACAGAAAACCTGCCTCATAAGCTATAGACCATGTCCTGTCTGTCACATTATAGAGGGAAAGCACCTCAAGATATGATTTAAGCTCCTCAAATTCTTTCCTGTCCTTACAGCCTTGAAGGAGCTCCAATATTATGATATTAGTGGTAACAGCACTATCGGAATCTATAGCAGCCCTGAGCTCATCCTTAAGCTTCTGGCTACCTGAGTCTCTAAAGCTCAGAATCCATGCAGAGGTATCTACAAGGAGTTTATCGCTCATGTCGCATCTTCCTGAGGTCATCAAGTGTAAGGCCAAAGTCTTTATAATTGCCTATCAGCCCTTTAAGTTCCTCTCTTTTTTTGAGCCTCAGGTATTCATTAAGGGCTATGACGATTGCACCCTTCTTTGTCTTTGATTTAGACACCTCCATTGCCTTTTTTAGCATGTCTTCATCTATATCCAGTATGGTCTTCATTTAGATATACTCCTCTCTATAATTTATATATATAATTATCCTCTTATGATATGTATTTGTCAATAGGAATTATATATTAGGCTTTCTCTTATGCCACTCTGTTGACTGCTCGTATGCGTATGCGGTTTTAAGAATGGTCTCCTCATCGAAATGTTTTCCGATAAGTTGAAGCCCTATCGGGAGGGGGGCATTGCCCCCTGTAAACCCACAAGGAATTGATATTGCAGGCACACCAGCAAGGTTCACAGAGATGGTGAATATATCGGAGAGATACATTTTAAGAGGGTCCTCAACCTTTTCTCCAATCTTAAATGCAGGCTCAGGAGATGTTGGTGTGGCAATGACATCAACAAATTTAAATGCACTATCAAAGTCCCTTTTAATAAGGGTTCTAACCTGCTGTGCCTTTCTATAGTATGCCTCATAATAACCCGATGAAAGGGCATATGTGCCGAGCATTATTCTTCTTTTGACCTCTTCACCAAATCCGCTTGCCCTTGTCTTCATATACATATCCATGAGGTCTTTGCCCTCTATCCTCAAGCCGTATTTAACTCCATCGTACCTTGCTAAGTTCGATGACGCCTCTGATGTTGCAAGCACATAATAGGTTGCCACTGCATAAGGCGTGTGTGGAAGCGAGACCTCAATAGGTATAGCACCTAAGGATTCTATTGCCTTTATGGCAGTCCTCACAGAGGACTCCACTTGTTTATCCATACCCTCTATGAAGTAGTCCTTTGGGATGCCTATCTTAAGACCTTTAATATCCTGACCTAAGACATTTGTAAAATCAGGCACAGGCAGGGACGCTGATGTTGAATCCAATGGGTCTACGCCTGCTATGGCATTAAGAAGTATTGCCGAGTCTCTCACATTTTTTGTAATAGGTCCTATCTGGTCAAGGCTCGATGCAAAGGCAACAAGCCCGTATCTTGAGATCCTTCCGTATGTCGGCTTAAGCCCAACGACACCACATAAAGAGGCAGGCTGTCTTATAGAGCCACCTGTGTCAGAGCCTAATGCGGCAATGCATTCATCTGCCGACACAGCACTGGCAGAGCCACCACTACTACCACCGGGGATTCTTTCTGTGTCCCAGGGGTTTCTGGTTACATGAAATGCAGAGTTCTCTGTTGATGAGCCCATTGCAAACTCATCGAGATTCGTCTTTCCCAAAAGCACATATCCAGCATCCTTTAGCTTAGATGTAACTGTGCTCTCATAAGGAGGGATGAAGTTTTCGAGAATTTTAGATGAGCAGGTAGTCCTTACACCCTTTGTGCACATGTTGTCTTTTATGGCAAGAGGCATCCCCAATAAGGAGGCAATACATCCAGCAGGCAACGCCTTAGCCATCTCGTATGCCTTATCCTTTGTGATAGTTACATATGCCTTTACCTTATCCTCAACAGAGGCAATCCTTTTAAATATAGAATCAAGCACCTCTTGAGGTGTAACCTCTCCTTTACGAAGGAGTTCTCTTATCTCATATATGCCAAGCCTATAAAGCTCCACTTACTGCCTCTTTAATCCTTTTTACTCCCTTTTCAATCTCTTCCATTCCTGTTGCATACGAAAGCCTTATATAGTTATCATCTCCGAATGCACTTCCAGGCACAAGTGCAACCTTTGCCTTCTCAAGGAGATAAAGACTAAGCTCATTGGAAGAGTCGAGCTTGCCTTTATAAATGCCTGAGACATTCGGGAAGACATAGAATGCTCCTGTTGGTCTAAGGCATCTTATGCCTTCTATAGAGTTAAGGCTATCAACGAGGAACTTTCTTCTTCTATCAAACTCCTTATTCATCTTCCCAATAAAGTCCTGAGGGCCTGTTAGAGCCTCGAGCCCTGCCCACTGGGCTATGGATGTTGGGTTTGATGTTGACTGGCTTTGTATATTAGTCATTGCCTTTATAATGTCTTTTGGGCCGGCTGTATAGCCAATCCTCCAGCCTGTCATTGCATAGGCTTTAGAAAGCCCATTTACAACCAGTGTCCTTTCCTTTATCTCCTTACTAATGGATGCAATGCTTATATGCCTTACACCATCATAAAGGAGCTTTTCGTATATCTCGTCTGAGACTACATACAGGTTATGCCTTAGGCAGAGTTCTGCTATTGCCTCAAGGGTCAATCTGTCATATGTAAGACCAGTTGGATTTGAAGGCGAATTAAGTATAAGTGCCTTGGTTTTTCTGGTTATATGGGACTTTAGGGCATCTGGGTTTAGCATAAAAGAGTCTTCCTCATAAGTCTTGACAATGACTGGGACTGCATCGTTAAGAAGCACCTGGTCAGGGTATGAGACCCAGTAAGGGGATGGGATTATCACCTCGTCTTCAGGGCTTAAGAGTGCCTGCGATATGTTATAAAGGCTATGTTTTGCTCCACATGAGACAATGATTTCATCCCTTGTGTAATCGAGGCAATTGTCCTTTTTGAATTTCTCGATAATTGCATCTTTAAGAGGGTCTATTCCTCCAACAGGGGTGTATTTGGTCTTTCCATCCCTTATTGCCTTTATTGCCGCCTCTTTTATGTTAGGAGGAGTGTCAAAATCAGGCTCACCAACTCCGAAATTAACGACATCGATGCCTTGAGCCCTCATTGCCTTTGCCGATGCATCCATGGCAAGCGTTGGAGATGGCTTAATCCTTTGTGCCCGAAGGGAAATCATAAAGAATCCTCCATCTACCTTGCCCCGGGGCAAAAAGACGATTTAAATTCAACCCCTGCATCTCTTATCGAGTCTTCTTTACTTAAACCTCTGTCTCCGTTTATCCGTATCATCTCACAATACCTTCTAAGACCGCTTAGCTCAGCCGCCTCGTTTGCATAATATTTACCGACAAAATCCTCTACTACCTTTGCCGAAACCGTGGCTGTCTTGTCTAAATAGCAGAAATCGCCGACCTTGTCGTTTATAAATCCAATATTAGAGCACATCCTGTAAGTGGGCTTTGGGCTTGCACAGGACATAAGGACAGATGAGATTAGAGCTATAAGGATTCCCCTGAGCATGACACATAATAAAACAGGAGACAGTCTAATTTCAACATACCCACTAAGTCATTTCTATTTTGGCTTGACACCTGAGCTAAATTATGTTTGACTTGCCCCAATATTTTCGTTTAATCTAAGCTTTAAGGGAGGTGTATTAAATGCCGTCAACACTAAAAGATGCAATTAGCTCCATTAAGTCGTTATCTAAGCCCTCAAAGCCTGCTAAGAAAATTTCTGATGAGCTTATGGGAAAATACAAGGGGATAATTCCAGTCGGCAAGACCGCCTCCTAACGATGTTATCCCTTCCTTCCGTTGAGGTAGGAAGGACTTCTTTGCCCCTTATCTTAATCAGGCATATTTTTCTGTCACCTTTGTGGATCTTCTTGATATGCTTGACTGCTTTTTCAGAATATCTTATCTTCACTGCACATCCTTTATTTCTTTCTTTTTAAGAATATAAAAAAGGCCGGAGAATGTTCTTATAAGTGGCTTTTGTCCCCTCCTTCCTTCAAGCAGAAACTCCCATTGCCTTATTCTAATCACCCCCTCCTTCCCTGTCAAGGAGAATAAAAGAGGATAAAAGAGCAACAGAGTAGGAGTAACTGAGATTCTGAAATGAATTCAGAATGACAGGCTGAGATTGCTTCGGCAAGCCTCGCAATGACAAGAAGTGTATGGTCAATTATGGTAGGACAGGCGTCTCGCCTGTCCTGCTGGTCTTATCAATAAGAGTAAATGACAAAAAAGGAGATGGATTCCTGACAAGCAGGAATGACGAATGTGGAAATGGAAACAGTGAAACATTTCAGGTGAAACATTTCAAGTGAAATATTTCATATTGACTGCTTCATCCCCTTTTGATTTATGCTATGACAGGGCAACATATGAGCAAAAAGATTTCAGATGAAAAAGGCGGCAATTTGAACAAAATGAAAAAGATTGAACGCTGTAACGATAAAAATGAAAATAATTCAGGCACTTAGGGAATTCAACTTGAACCTATAAAAAAAGGAGATGGCAACGATTTTTGCTTGCCATGTTAAAATATTTAGATGTCCAAAGATGAGCTTATAATTGAAGGTGCAAGGCAGAATAACCTCAAGAACATCTCATTAAGGCTTCCGCATAATAGGGTGATTGCAGTGACAGGGGTCTCTGGCTCAGGAAAATCCTCCCTTGCCTTTGACACAATCTTTGCAGAAGGACAATG
Organism: Nitrospirota bacterium; assembly: GCA_016207905.1. Taxonomy (NCBI): domain Bacteria; kingdom Pseudomonadati; phylum Nitrospirota; species Nitrospirota bacterium. The sequence continues at coordinate 15,466 of JACQZC010000032.1, forward strand.
GAGGTTCATAGAGTCCCTTTCCACATATGCAAGGCTTTTTCTTGAAAAGCTCGATAGGCCCCTCGTTGATACGATAGAAAACATCAGGCCTGCTATTGCTCTCGAGCAGAGAAACCCTGTCAGGGGCTCCCGCTCCACTGTTGGCACACTCACAGAGATATACGATTTCTTCAGGCTCTTATATTCAAAGGTCTCAACCCCATTTTGCCCTAAGTGTGGAAATGTGATAAGGAAATGGACCCCATCCTCTATAGTCTCCGAGCTTATGGACAAGCACTCAGGGAAAAAAGCAGTCATTGCCTTCGAAAGCCAAGAGCCTGTAGATGAATTAAAGAAAAAAGGATTTTATAGGTTATTCGTCAACAACCAGACAATAGAGCTCGATGAGATTAAAGGGAAACCCCAAAAGTTAGATATAGTGGTTGACAGGGTTGAGCTCAAAGATGAGCCCCGCATTTCAGACTCGATAGAGACTGCATGGAGATACGGGGGAGAGAAACTAAAGGTCATAATAATAGATGGCACATCCCTTACATTCTCCTCGAGAAATGCATGCGATAAATGCGATATAGAGCTCGATGAGCCAACACCCCTTCTTTTTTCCTTTAATCATCCAGTTGGTGCATGTCCTGAGTGCAAGGGGTTTGGGAATGTCTTAAGATATGCAGAAGACCTCATAGTGCCTGATATGTATATCAGTCTTTCCGAAGGTGCGGTTGAGCCATGGGAAAAACCCTCCTACAGGTGGTGGAAAAAACAGATGATCGAGAGGGCAAAAAAAGACAAGGTGGACATTCACAAGCCCTATAGAGAGCTTTTGCCACATGAAAAACAATGGCTCTTTAAGGGCATAAACGATTTCTTCGAGGAGCTTGAGCACAAAAGATATAAGCTTCATGTAAGGGTATTTCTTTCCCGATACAGACGGGCAATGACCTGTGGAGACTGTAAAGGCAAACGACTTAAGCCCGATGCCCTTTGCTATAAGATTAATAGCCACTCAAAGAAACAAAAAAGAGATATAGCAGAACTTACCGACCTTCCTATTTCGGATCTCCTTGGGTTTTTTGGGGACATTGACCTCACGCCTTTTCAGAGGGATATGGCAAAGGAGATTCTAAGGCAGATTGACTTCAAGCTTAGGTATTTAGACAGGGTTGGACTTGGGTATTTGAGCCTATCGAGGCAGGGTAGAACCCTTTCAGGAGGCGAATACCAGAGGGTGAATCTCTCAAACCAGCTCGCATCCCATCTTACAGGCACACTCTATGTGCTCGATGAGCCAACAATAGGGCTTCATAAAAGGGACACGGAGATGGTATCCGGGATTATGGCTGAGCTTGCAGGTGTCGGCAATACAATAATCGTAGTTGAGCATGACAGAACCATCATAGAGGCATCCGACTGGCTCGTGGAGCTTGGCCCTGGAGGTGGACACTTAGGAGGAGAGGTTGTATTTTCCGGAGAAAAAGAGGATTTCCTCAAGGCAGATACCCTTACATCGAGATACATAAGGGGTATAGAAAAAACAAGCCTGCCTTTAAGCCGAAGAACAGGCACTAAAAGTATAGAGCTTACAGGTGCGCATGGAAATAACCTTAAGGCAGTAAACCTGAACATACCGCTAAAGACATTCGTAGCTGTGACAGGCGTCTCTGGCTCTGGGAAAAGCAGTCTTATCGTTGAGACCCTTTATAGGGCACTTTCAAAACACCTTAGAGCAGTAGAGGAGCCTCCACTTCCATATGAGGCACTGAAAATACAAGGCAATCTTTCAGGCATAAAACTCATAGACCAGTCGGCAATAGGGAAAACTCCGCGCTCAAACCCAATTACTTATCTCAAGGTCTTTAGCCATATAAGAAAGCTCTTCTCAGAGGAGCCTGAATCAAAGGCTCATGAATATACTGCAGGGTTTTTCTCTTTTAATATTCCCGGGGGAAGGTGCGAGACCTGTAAGGGCGAAGGCTTTCAGAGGCTTGAGATGTATTTCTTCGAGGACCTCTATATAAAGTGCGAGGACTGCGGAGGTAAAAGATACGGGGAGAAGGCATTGGGTGTAAGGTTCAGGGGGAAAAACATAAACGAGGTCCTTAATATGACTGTCTCTGAGGCATCTACGGTGTTTTCCGATATACCCAAGATAAGACAGACATTTTCGCTTATGGAGGAAATAGGGCTTGGCTATCTCAGGCTTGGTCAGTCTGCCACAACCCTTTCTGGAGGCGAGGCACAGAGGCTTAGGATATGTGCTGAGCTTGGGTATAAGGGCTTGAGGGATTTTCTTTATATACTCGATGAGCCAACAGTGGGCCTTCATGCAAAGGATGTTCAGTCCCTTATCGGAGTGCTTCAGAGGCTCGTCGATGCAGGCAATACAGTCATTGTCATAGAGCATAACCTTGACCTTATATCAGCATCGGACTGGGTTATAGACTTAGGCCCTGAGGCAGGAGACCTTGGAGGCAAAATAATAGCCGAGGGCACACCAGAGGATATAGCAAATGTCGAGGGCTCATACACAGGCAAATACCTCGGAGAGTATGTTCTTCGATAATCCTATTTAATTTCATTCAGAAGTTTTCTGGCATCGTGATAATCAGGCTTGAGTTTTAAGGCATTAAGATAATGTCTTATTGCCTCGTTTCTTGCATACCCAGCCAAAGAAAGAACAAGCACTATAAGCCCGAAAAACGAAAACACAGGTACACGGATTTTCTTGTGCCTGAGCCTCTCTACAAGCAGGGATGCGGCTGATGCTATTGCAATTAAAACCCCTACTGATGGCAGATAGAGCCTATATTCGTTTATCACCATTGGCAGGGAGATAATGCTCGATTCCACGGAAAGGGCAATGAAAAACCATAAAATCCCAAACCCAATGAGCCTTTTATCTGACCTCCTTGAACTCGCTATAAGATAAACTGCAAAGGCAAAGATGAAAAGGAGAAAAACAAAAGATAAGACCACCTCTAAGTTTAAAAACGAATGGTATATTGGATAATCATAATAGATGTTTTGGTTCACAGGGAAAAACAGAAGCCTTATATATGTAACAATCACCCTAAACTCTGTGTATAGATATACCCAGTTTTCTGCCCGAATACCTGCCACTGAATCCACTGCCTCTATTATCTCTCCAACAGGCTTATCGATGCCTACAAGTGTAAGGGGAATAATAAGCATGGTCAGAAGTAAGGGAATAAGATAAAGTATTTTCTTGCCTAATGAGCCTTTAAAAAACAAGAATTCATAAAGGGTTATGACAATAGGAAGGGTAAAGGCATTCTCCTTTGTCTTCATTGCTAAGACTGCTGAAAGGAGGCTGGTAAGGTAGAGCAATAGAGGTAACACCCTCCCCCTCGCCCCCTCCCCTCGAGGGAGGGGGTTGGGGGAGGGGGAAAGCCTCCACTTTATATAAAAGACCATTGAAAGCAAACAAAAAAACGCTGAAAGCGGAACAAACCTTTGAAATATGTATGTTACTGCCTCTGTCTGAATTGGATGTGAGACGAAAAGAAGTGCAGAGAAAAGGGCAATGAGATTGCTTCGGGACTCTGTCCCTCGCAATGACAGAAACTGTGTCCTGAAAGTAAGCACAACAAGGAAATACACAAGCATGGCATTGAGGATATGTATTGTTATATTAAAGACATGGTAGCCCCTGACATCAGTGCCATGAAACCTGTAATTCAGTGCAAATGTAAGGTAGCCAATATATCTGCTTTTAAAGGCACTATAGTATTCAAATCCTTCTGCCTTTGATGGCTCAAGAAAGTAACTGATGTCCTGTATAAGGGGATTGTCCACAATAAATGTATGCTCATCCCACTGAAAGGGCGCATGGAATGTGTTTGAATATACAAGGAGACCCAAAACAGAAATGAGTATGACATGGACAAATGACTTCCCTACAAAAGTGAAAAAATAGTTTCCATCTCCTTTTTGCTTTACTTTAGGGGGAGGGGGGGGTATCTTCATAACCCATTGATTTTTAAAGATTCCCATGTTTACTTATTTACTTTTCCTTTACTTTTCCTTTACTCTTTTCTATTAAGAGGGGTAGGTGTGTAATCCTTTTCCGTATTACCCTTCTGTAAACCATAGTTAAAATAATAACACTACCAAAACCCCTTTGTCAAGTAAAAAATGAACTATGGTTTCCATTTCCCCCTCTTTTTCCGTCATCTATGAAAAAGAAAAAGCAACCTCCTTTTAATAGTCAAGAAGCAATTCCGTCCGCTTGGCTTAAAAGCCAGTCATCTATCCGCGCTCTCAGGCGCATGTTACCTTACGGCAGAAGCGG
>JACQZC010000033.1 GCA_016207905.1 Nitrospirota bacterium
ACTGCAAATGCTACATTCAATCTACATAACTGGAATACGAGCTTACATGCAATAAATGATGTCTCATGCTCTGACTGCCACAAGATTCATGCAGGTCCTGACCTCATAGTGAAGCCGAGGGAGACATTTCAGATGTGTACAGAATGTCACGAGGCTATAAAGTTAGAGTTTTCCCTTCCGAGCCACCATCCTGTGCTTGAAAAAAAGGTTCTGTGCACAGATTGTCATGAGCCGCATGGCGTGATTTCTGAAAAGAACCTGAGAAAAGACACCATAAAGGCAACCTGCACACAGTGCCACGCTGACAAAGAAGGACCTTTCGTATTTGAGCATGCTGACAACACCGATGACTGCTCTTCCTGCCACAGACCTCATGGCAGTCAACATCGGAATCTCCTTACAGCAAGCCAGCCATTCCTCTGCCTTCAGTGCCACGAAGGACATAGGACATCAACTGGGGCGACCGCAGAGCGGAAATCAGCCTTTTATACAAGATGCACAGATTGTCACTCACAGATACATGGAACTGATATACCTTCTGCTATGACAAATGCAACCGGTGCAGGAAAGGGCAAAGGAAGGCTTACACAATGATGAAAAAAGCTTTAATCTTAGGATTCATCCTTACATTAGCCATAAGTCAGCCTGTATTTGCACAGGAAGAGGAGGTCTATAAATTCCCTGAGCTAAAACCCGAATATTCATTTAAATTCGGATACAGGCTTACCAATATAAAAGGCTCTCATAAGGCAGGCAAATTTGAATACCTCAGAAATTCTATAACATTGGGCGGTGAATACATTGCATTCCCCTTCCCTCACAGAATTTATCTTGAAGTGGATGTCTTAAACAAAAAGGACTACTTTGGAGATATAAGATATGCATATAAAGACATTGTGCGTTCAAGATGGCTGAGAAGAACACTTTATCATAACCTTGACAACATCACACTCGTTGACCTTAATACAGGGACTGCCTCTCCTGGTATTACCAGAAATGATGCAGATATAAACTACGGTGTCAGTGTAGGAATAGATACAGTCTTTCTAAGGCTTAAAACTCCTGATTTCCCATTCCATTTCTATATTGACAGTAGATTTATCCACAAAAAAGGCAGTACCCAGCAGATATTCTTAGGAGGCTCAGGATATTTCTCCAGAATTATAAGGGTATCGGAGAAAAGAACTGTTGACTGGACAACTCAGGATGTTACGGTTGGCGCAAACAGCCATCTTGGCCCTCTGGAGGTTGACCTTTCACACTCTGAAAAGAGTTTTGAAGTTGATGGTGGAAGACTTATGGAATACTTCTACACCCCAGGCACATCAGGCAGGGCTGAAGGCACCTATCCCCATCATCTCATCCCTGATACAGAGGGCTCAACGACCACACTGAAACTTCACACATCACATACAGGAAGGCTTTTCGCAGGAACCACCTTATCCTGGGCAGACAGGGAAAACAACACCTCCGGTGCAAAGGCAGATTACTTTGTAGGTGCAGGCACTGTCACATGGATGCCTCTAACAAGGCTTACGGTATTCCTTAAATACAGGCACAGGGAATCTGAAATGAATAACCCTGATACCCTGCCTGCCAATTATTTAGGTTATCCCGGCTATACAGTTGCACTGACAGGTATAAGAGATTCTATATCCACAAAGACAGACAACCTTTCATGGATAATTAGATACAGAGTGATTCCAAAAGTCACACTTAATCTCAGATATTCATATGACCAGTATGAAAGAGGTAAGGGTCAGCTTCAGAAATGGGATCCATCTGCTAAGGAGGATACAATGCAGAAAAATACCATCAATCTAACTGCTGATGCAAAACCCTCAAAGGAACTTAAGCTAAAAGTGGCATATGAGCATCAGGAGACAGACAGCCCTGCCCACAACACACACCCTAACAGAGCAGACAAAGGCAGTGTCTCTGTCACATGGAATCCTGATAAGAGGATAAATGCATTTTTCAATCATGAAATAACAACGGAAAAAAGGAATGACATTCATTATGTGGGACCTTATAATGACCAACTTGACAGAAACGCCATATACAAGGATTCTACCCAGAACTATACAATAAATCTAACCTATGTGCCAACAAAAAGGCTTGACCTTCAGGGAGGTGTAAACATTACAAATAGCAGGGCAGATTTCTCCCCGAACCTCCATGCAGCACTGTATGCGGATGATACAACTAAAGCGTATACATATGATGAGGCGTCAATAGCAAGTTTCTCAAAGCTGAAGATACGAGAGACAGACTACACCCTCTCAGGCGGATATGACCTCAGACATGGCTGGAGAGCAGAGCTGAGCTACAGGTATAGTAAGTTTGATGACCTCATCGAGAACCCTAATAACCCTGAATTTAAAGACAGCATAGCACAGCTCATACTACTAACATTCTCAAAGAGCTGGGAATGAATATATTAAGACTGCTCTCTACAATCCTTTTATTTATAACGCTCCTTGCCTCTCAGACACTTGCGGCTGAAAAGACCATAGGCGTTATTCTGACAGGCAACACCCCTTTTTATCAGGCAATTCACAAGGCTTTTTTAGAGGAGCTTAAAAGAAGGGGCATTAAAGCCGAGATATTGGTGCAAACCCCATCTTCAGAGACAATGGCATGGGTGAATGCCGCAAGAAAGGTCGTTACCGTAAATGTGGATATTATAGTGACCTATGGAACCTCTGCAACAGTAGCCGCTGTTTCCGAGACATCGGAGATACCTGTAGTGTTCTCAGGAGTTTTTGACCCTGAGACAGTAGGCAGAAAGAGAAATGTGACTGGTGCAAGCTCAAAGGTTCCCCTCATAGGGATTGTCAAGCTCTTGAAAGACCTGAAGGATTTTGCAAGACTGGGTATCATATATAACGACACTGAAAAGGACACTGTAAAGCAGGCAACTGAGATAGAGGGGCTTGGCAGTAAGTTTTCTTTCCAGCCTGTCAAATTCAATATAAAAAGACTCGGCGATACCCAAAAGATAAAGGATATAGATGCCCTGATTTTGACGACATGCTGTGCAGCGTTTCAGTGTATAGACAATATCGTGGAGGTTTCCCGAAGGCTAAAAGTGCCAACTGCAACGGCAATCAGTGGAGGAGAGGAAACAGGGATAATCCTTACGGTTTCCGCAGACCCTGTTGAACAGGGCAAAGATGCCGCTGAACTTGTTGCAAGGGTCATTGCAGGAGAGAAACCCTCGAGCATACCGTTTAAGTCACCAAAAAAGGTTGACATGATTATAAATCTCAAGGAGGCAAACGAGCTTGGAATTAAAGTGCCCCTCGATGTCTTGGGCTCTGCAACGAAAGTAATTAAATAAAAATGAATCTTCAGAAGCGTTCTATCCTTATAATTGGCATAATACTCTTTCTTGCCATCGGCATAAATACAGCGGTGCTGACATACATAGCATCCGCAAGGTACAAGCAGGCAATATTGTCAAAGGCAATATCGGTTGCCGAGGGTGTCTCTAATGGGATAGAGAAGGTTCTTATGCTCGGTGTGCCGATTGAGGCAGTAGATGGGCTTAATGAGAAGCTGATGGGACTTCTCGAGGACAAAAGCATTGGCTATGCAATGGTCACTGACATGAGGTCAACTGTTTTGTTTCATACCGAGGAGAAAAGGATTGGGCAAAAACTCGATGATGTCATATCGCTAAAAGCCACTGCTTCGCCTGCAACACTCATTCAGGAAGACAGGGCATATTACGACATATCCTTACCTCTAAAGGATGCAGACGACAAACAGGTTGGCAGTCTCCGTGTAGCTGTTAAATCCGCAGTAATAAAAAAGGCTCTCTATAGGCTTCTTCTCTGGGCATTAGGCATCTCCACTTTTAGCTTTCTTTTGTTTTTGGGGATAATTTATTTCTCTGTATCCAGATTTATAACTGCTCCAATCTCGGATATGGAGGCAGTGGCAAGCAGGATAGCAGGAGGAGACCTGAAAGAGAAAATAAAGGTCAAAGGAAAAGACGAGATAGCATCGTTAGGCAATGCAATAAACATCATGGCGGAAAATCTAAGAAGTATAATCTTAAAGATAAGGGACACCACCGCAGGCATAACCATGGCAACATCTACCATTACAGATTCCTCAAACCGCATCCAAAATGTAGTTGACATTCAAAAAAGGGCAACAAATGAAACCGGTCAGTCCATTGCCGAGATGGACAACTCGATTTCCTCTATCTCCATGAGCAGTGAGAGCCTTTCGGAATCTGCAGGCAGTGCATCCTCAGCAATAACGGAGATGACTGCATCCATATCCAATGTGGCTGAAAACGCAGTGCTCTTCAGCTCTTCTGCAGAGGACTCTGCATCGTCCGTAGAAGAGATGATAGCCTCTATAAAGGAGATAGCAGGAAGCATCCAGCGGTTGTTGACATCGTCGGAGGAATCGGCATCCGCACTCCTTGAAATCAATGCCACCATAAAAGAAATAGAGCAGAGTGCCAATGAATCGGTCAGGCTTGCCGAGAAGGTCTCTCAGGATGCATCCGAAAAAGGCATGACTGCCGTATCTGCGGCCACAAGCGGAATGCAGGAGATAAGGGACAGTGTGCGCTCCCTTTCAGAGGTCATAAACCGCCTTGGCAAAAGGTCAGAGGCAATAGGCAATATCCTTACTGTTATAGACGAGGTTGCAGACCAGACAGGGCTTTTAGCCCTTAATGCGGCTATATTGGCAGCACAAGCAGGCGAGCATGGCAAATCGTTTGCAGTGGTTGCAGATGAGATAAAAGGTCTTGCGGAAAGAACATCTTCCTCTACAAAGGAGATAGCTGACCTTGTCACTGCAGTTCAGAAAGAGACCAAAGAAAGCGTCTCCATGTCAGGGGTAGGCATAAAGGCAGTTGAAAAGGGCATGAACTTAGTAGGACAGTTGAACGATGCCCTCAAGGGAATCTACGAAAGCTCAAAGGTATCGACAGAGATGTCAAAGACCATTCAGAGGGCTACTGCCGAAGAGGCAAATGTGATTAAGCACATAACAGGCTCTATAAAGGAAATGTCCACCCGGGTAGAACAAATATCCAAGGCAACACAAGAACAAAGTAAAGGCAGTATGCTTATCCTCAATGCAATGGAAAAGATAAAGCAAATCTCACAACAGGTAAAGACTGCAACCAACGAGCAATTCAGTGCAGGCAAACAGATAAACACCGTGTCTGACAATGTGTCAAAGCAGGCAGAGGAGATTTCAAAGGCAATTACCAACCAGAAACAAAAAGGCACTGTTATCGTAAAATCAATGGAAAGCATTCAAAAAACAATGGAAGAACTGGCAACCTCTACCTCTGAAATGAATAACTCGATAAGCTCCCTTAAAGAAGGCGTAAATGACCTCCTTAGAGAACTTCAGAGATTCACGGTTTAATCCTATAAATGCAATTATTAGAGTACTTTTAATCCTGTTTCTTTTTATCTCATGCGGCAAGAAAGAGCCTCCACATCTGCCTTCATACGAAAAACCCGAAAGCCCCTCGAGCCTCCATACCATTCATAGGGCAGAGGAGATAGTCCTTTTATGGTCTTATTCAGGAGATAAAAATCTCCTTGAAGGCTTCGATATTATGAAGAAAACCGGAAAAGAGGAAGGATTCGTAAAGATAGCATTCGTTAAGGAAGGCACTCAGTTCAGCGATAAAGAATTTAAAGAAGGCGACATCTATAAATATAAGGTTTCCGCAAGAACCTTAAAAGGGGTCGTCGGTGAAATCTCCGAGGAAATCGCTGTAAACCCAATGCCAACCCCTCCACCACCAACCGAAATCTCATTTAAGATTGAAAAGGACTCGGTAAACATCTCATGGAAACACCCTGAAGGCAGTATTTTCTTTAATATCTACATGAGCAAAGAGAAAGGCAGATATACCTTTACACCCTTGAATAAAACCTTGCTTAAGAGCCCTCTATTCACCGATGCCTTAAACACAAAGGCAGTTGTTTATTACACTGTAAGGGCTTTAACAGACACTCAGATAAGGGATGAAGGCATAGCAGGCGATGAGTTTGCCATAAGTCCTGATGACTACATCCCATCAGCACCCGAGGGGCTTCAGGCAATTGCCATTGAAAAAGGGATTCAGCTTATATGGAAAGAAAACCCCGAGACATGGGTCAGAGGCTATAGGATATACAGATGTATGGTATTTGAACCCGAGTGTGTCTTATATGTGCCAATCGGACACAGTAAGACTCCTGCCTTTTTAGAGAAAGAACAACTCAAAGGAAAACGGCTTTACAGGGTAACAGCCATTGGACCGACAAAAGAAGGGGATTACTCCAGTTCTATAGAGATATATGTTTCGGATTGAGAGATTTACCTGCTTGGGTCGTATCTGTTAAAATATTTCAATGACCGAACCCTACAGTATAAAACTTCCTGTATTCGAAGGACCCTTTGACCTTCTTTTACACCTTATCAGAGAAAATAAGATAGATATTTACGACATCCCCATAGCCCAGATTACAAGACAATATCTCTCCTATATCGAGATGATGAAGGAGCTTAATCTTGAGATTGCAGGTGAGTTTCTTGTTATTGCCGCAACACTTATACATATAAAATCCCGAATGCTCCTTCCTGTAGAGGAGACACTGGAGGTAGAGGAGCCCGAAGACCCAAGGCTTGAGCTTGTCCAGAGGCTGATTGAATATCAGGCATTCAAGGATGTAGCCCTTGGGCTTAGGGAAAAAGAGGATGAATGGCAGTTTGCATTCGGTAGACATGTAGAAGAAAAAGAGGAAGAAGAGGAGGAGCTTTATCTTTTTGATGTCAATATCTTTGACCTTCTCAGTGCCTTTAGAAAGCTCATCGAGAGGGCACCGCATACCATAGAGGCTATATCTAAAGAAGTGCTTACCGTAAAGGATAAAATGTCATTTATTATAGAGGCACTTGAGAATAAGGATGCAGTAGAATTCGAAGAGCTTTTCGGGGACGCTGTTTCGAGGGCACACCTTATAGTCACATTCGTTGCCCTACTTGAGCTTCTGAGGCTTGGCATTATAAAGGCATATCAGGAAAAAGACTTCAGTCCCATATGGATTATAAAGCCTTCCGAGCAATAGTTATTTACTGTCTTTACAAACTACATTATAATAAACACAGATGGAAACCGAGTTTCTAACTGCACTGGTTTTAATGCTTGGAGTCTCTGCCCTATCTGTTTTTCTTCTTGGAAGGCTGAGGATACCTTCGCTTATAGGCTTTATCGTAGCAGGTGCACTTATTGGCCCGCATGGCTTGGGGATTATCGGAGATATTCGGAATGTAGAGATACTTGCCGATATCGGAATTATACTTCTTCTTTTTACGGTAGGAATAGAGTTCTCGATAAGGAACCTTCTTAAGATGAGAAGGGCTGTCATATATGGCGGTGGAAGTCAGGTATTGCTTAGCATAATGGCATCCACAGTGGCGGTTTATGCATTTACAGGGGACCTCGGAAAATCTATTTTTGCAGGATTCCTCATTGCCCTAAGCAGTACTGCAATAGTTCTAAAGCTACTTCTGGAAAGAGGCGAGATGGATTCCCCCCATGGCAGGATGATGGTTGGGATACTGATATTTCAAGACCTCTGCGTTGTGCCTTTTATGCTTTTAATCCCTTTCCTCACAGGCTCTCGCATAGACATGCTCACCATTGGTCTAACGATGTTAAAGGCAGGGGTTATCATAACACTGGTTCTTATTAGTGCAAAATGGATTGTGCCTAAAGTCCTCCATCAGGTTGTGCACACAAGAGGCAGAGAGCTTTTTACAATCACAATCATATTTCTGTGTCTTGGGATTGCCCTTTTGACATCGAAGTTTGGACTTTCTCTTGCATTAGGTGCATTCCTTGCAGGACTTATAATATCGGAATCAGAGTATTCCTATCAAGCAACATCGGAGATATTACCATTTAAAAACAGCTTTCTTGGAATATTTTTTGTTTCGGTTGGTATGCTAATTGACACAGGTTATATAGGAGACAACCTCCTGAAGATTATCGTAGCGGTTCTGGTCATATTCGGTATTAAGGCATTGACAACAATTGCCTCTATGCTTTCCATAGGGAACACTCCGAGGGCATCCTTGCATATTGGCATTGGACTTATGCAGATAGGGGCGTTTTCCTTTGTGCTGGCAGTGGCAGGGAAAGAGGTAGGACTTATACAGCAAGACACTTATCAGATGTTTCTTTCTGCATCCGTAATAACCATGGCACTGGCACCACTCCTACTTAAATCCGCACCTGATGTGTCTGCATGGCTGACAGCTAAAAAACCCCTTAAACGCTTAAGCAGACTCAGAAAAGAGGAGATATTCCCAAAAGGACGCTCGAATCATGTCATTATTATTGGTTTTGGCTTAAATGGCAGAAATCTGGCTAATGTCCTTCGGAAAACAGACATACCTTATGTCATATTAGAGCTAAACAGCGATACAGTCGGAGAGGAAAAGAAAAAAGGTCAGCCAATTTATTTTGGAGATGGAACTCAAAAAGAAATCCTCGAAAAATTAGGCATCAAAGAGGCAAAGGTCCTCGTTGTTGCCATCTCTGACCCTGTCTCGACAAGAAACATCGTAGCAGTAGCGAAAAAAGAAAACCCCAGAATTCATATCGTTGTCAGGACAAGGTATCTCTCGGAGGTAGATGACCTCAGAAGCTTGGGCACAGAGGAAGTCATACCAGAGGAGTTTGAGACATCCGTAGAGATTTTCTCGAGGGTTCTTCACCACTACCGTCTGCCGATTAATGTAATCACGGAACATACGGAAGATATAAGAAAAGACAGCTATAGGGCTTTAAGAACTACGGAGCTTCCCAAAAGACATCTCACAGAAAGACACGACATGCTCTCCGAGATAGAAACAGAGACATATATTATAAAAGAGGATTCTCATCTTAGCGGTCACTCCTTAAAAGAACTCCAGATGAGGACAAAAACAGGATGCACAATCCTTGCAATTCAAAGAGGCGATATAGTGCACCAGAACCCCAGGCCTGACTTCGCCCTCAAAAAACAAGACATCATCCTTCTTGTAGGCAAGAAAGAGGATATACAGAGAGCAATAACCTATATGGAGTCAGATAAAATGCTGACGCTTAAATACCACTGAGGAAAAACTTCTTTGCCTACACAGGACATAAATATAGATGAGACTAAAACCAATCTTATGGCAGATATAAAGTATCTTACGGAAGTGGTAGGTGAAAGAAGCTATATGGATGTAGAAAAACTGAACATGACTGCCGATTATATAGAAGAGAGATTCCGCTCTATTGGCTGTGATACAAAAAGACAGCCATTTCAATATGCTGGAAATACCTACTGGAACATAATCTGCGAGATAAGAGGCTTGAGTGAGCCTGATAAGACAATCGTCATAGGTGCACATTATGACACTGTCTCAGGCACTCCGGGGGCAGATGACAATGCGAGTGGTGTGGCAGGCATTATCGAGCTTGCAAGACTTTCCCTAAAAAACCCTCTGCCCATGACGATACATCTCGTTTCATTCAGCATAGAAGAGCCACCCTTGTTTAGGACAAGGCAGATGGGCTCTTATGCATATGCAGAGAGCCTTCGTAAGGAAAGGGCAAATATCATCGGTATGGTATCTCTCGAGATGATAGGATATTTCTCTGAATCCAAAGGCACGCAATTTTATCCACTTCCGTTTTTTAGATGGTTTTACCCTGAAAAAGGAGATTTTATAGCATTTGTGGGAAACCTGAAATCGAGGGCATTTACGAGGAAATTTAAAAGTGCTTTTACAAATGTATCGAGGATACCTGTGGAGTCCCTTAACGCAGTGAGCCTCGTTCCTGGGGTGGATTTCTCGGACCATAGCTCCTTCTGGAAATTCGGGTTTCCTGCATTTATGATAACTGACACTGCCTTCTACAGAAACCCAAATTACCATGGAAGAGGAGATACTGCCTCGACATTGGATTATGAAAGGATGTCAGAGATTATAAGAGGCATTTATATGGCACTAAAATTAATTTAAGCTAACCCTGTCCTGCCAAAATAGAAATGTCCTAAAAAGAGGCTATAATTTTCCTTATAGGACATTTCTAAATTGGCTTGAAAATGCAGCAAAAATCTCTTGACAGGAAGGAAGTGGCGGATTAATATAATGCAACTGTCCCGATGCTTCGGGATTCCTACTTCAATGAAGGGAAGGGACAACATACCCTCAGGATTAAGGTCATTCTGGCTTGTCCAGAATCTTTCTTTTGATTCCGAACAAGTCGGAAGGATTCCCGACAAGCGGGAATGACAGCGAAAACGGACATTATTATGCAGGTATTAATAATTAGAATTCAAATTTTATTTTATGGAATTAAGTAACTCTCGTGTTTGATGGTCGTTGGGATTTATTTGTAGTGCCATTTCTAATTCTTTGCGTGCTTTATCTAAGTCCCCTTTGTCGATATAAACAATGCCGAGATTATAATGTGCCTCTATAAGGTCTGGCTTCAGTCTTACAGCAGATTGGTAGTGTTTTATGGCATTGTCAATTAAGCCTTTTTCTTCGTAGACAGCACCGAGGTTGTTGTATACCCTTGCCTTGTTAGGAGACTTCCTTGCCACATCTTCCCAAAGGCTTATCTCGCTTCCCCACACAGTATTCCGTTTATATGTGGCAGGTGAAAGCACAAGTGGCATCAAAGCCAAAAATGATAATATGACTTTCTGCGTCTTCTTATTCTTAAGCCTTTCTGTAAATAGAAATGCCCCTGTCACTATGGCAGTAAACACTCCTATTGACGGCAGATAAACCCTGTATTCATTAATCCACATTGGTATTGGTATGATGGAGGACTCAACTGAGAGTGTTACAAAAAACCAGAATATTCCAAATGCGATAAGTCGTAAGGCGGTATTCTTAGTTCTTGAAAGGTAAAGGAGATAAACCGAAGAAATGAAAATGAAAAAAAGAAACACAAAAGACAAAAATACCTCTCTCTTAAAAAAGGAATGAAATATCTGGTAATCGTAACCGCCAGTTCAATGAGGAAGTGCAACACTTGGGGCTACGAAGGAGTTACCCTAAGTGTTTATGGAGAGACGATATAAGCTACTTAATTTGGAATAGAGGGACAGGATAACGTAGTTGAAGGCAAGGGGTTTTAGCCTGAGGGCGATTGCAGAGGCGTTAGGACGGTCGCCGAGCACCATAGCACGGGAGGTGGGGCGTAACAGTTCACCGTCCTATATGCTCTATATGAGCCATAGGGCACACGATAGGGCG
>JACQZC010000034.1 GCA_016207905.1 Nitrospirota bacterium
TTGTCAAGTAAAAAATGAACTATGGTTTTCTTTTCCCTCTCCCCTTGCGGGAGAGGGCTGGGGTGAGGGGGATATAACTTGTTTCATATGTCCTGAACCCATACAGTTCCCTTGACGGGAAGGAGGCGGATGCTTAATATATTGCAACCGGAGTCCTTTCTACTTCAAGGAAAAGGAGGGATAACGTCGTGTTGGACATTTAGCCAATGGATACCCTTGTGGAAAGAAGCGGGATTAGTTTTTGTCAAGCCGATTTAGAAATGTCCTATTGTCAAAATCTTTTCTATGTAAGACCGTATTTTTTCATCTTCAAAAACAGGCTTTTCCTACTTATACCAAGAATCCCTGCCGCATCCTGCCTTTTCCACTTAGCCTCTTTAAGAGCAGACTGGATAAGGCTTTTTTCCTCCTCCTCTTTAACCACCTTCAGCTTTTCCTTTGCACTAAGGGCATTATCTACCATCTGGGGGCTTTCCTCTATTATTTCTTTTATTGTGTCCTCTCCAATGACATCTCCTTGCTCAACCACAATAGCCCTCTGGAGCATATTCTCCATCTGTCTGACATTGCCAGGCCACTGATAGCTCAGAAGCAGTCTCATGGCAGGCTTTGAGATACCTGTGATATTTCTGCCAATGTCTTGGGAGTATTTTTTAAGGAAAAACGCACATAAAAGTGGAATATCCTCTTTCCTTTCTCTAAGAGGAGGAACTGCTATCTCAAATACATTTATTCGGTAAAACAAGTCCTCCCTGAATCTGCCATCATTGGTAAGCATGAAGATGTCTCTATTTGTGGCTGATATAATTCTCACATCCACTTTTATGGATGTCTTGCCTCCGAGCCTTTCTATCTCTCTTTGCTGAAGTACCCGTAAGAGCTTTGCCTGAAGCCCCATCGAGAGGTCTGCTATCTCATCAAGGAATATCGTGCCTCCACTTGCCCTTTCGAACTTTCCGAGATGCTGTTTAAGGGCACCTGTGAATGCACCCTTTTCGTACCCGAAAAGCTCTGATTCAAGCAATCCCTCGGGTATTGCGGCACAGTTTACGCTCACAAAAGGCTCCTCATGTCGTCTGCTTAGCCTGTGGATTGTCTTTGCTATCAACTCCTTGCCTGAGCCTGACTCTCCCTGAAGAAACACCGTTACATCCGTATCTGCAACCTTTTTCAGTAGCTCCATTGCCTTCTTCATAGAATGGCTTTCTGCTATAATCTCCTGTCCTATTGCCTTTTCTTCGAGGTCCTCCTTAAGTCGCTCTATTTCTTTTTTCAGCTCGTATTTTTCTATTGCCCTTCTTATAACCGTTCTTACGACCTCTATGTCAACTGGTTTTGTGAAAAAATCATAAGCTCCTTCATCCATAGCCCTCATGGCAAGCTCTTTTGAGCCGTATGCAGTTATCATTATGACAGGCATCTTCATGCCCATGGATTTAATCTCCGAAAGCACCCCCATTCCGTTTATTCGGGGCATCCTCTCATCTAAAATGACAAGGCTATAGATGTTTTTCCCTAAAAGCTCTATTGCCTCGAAGCCGTCTTTTGCTATATCAAAAAGAAAACCCTCTTTTTTAAGAAACTCAGCCATAAAAAACTGAATAGAGGCGTCGTCGTCTGCAATTAATATCCTGTTTATGGAAGCCATATACTGAATACCGTTTTACCCTTTAGGGATTTTACTTCTATATTACCGCCTGCCTGTTTTATTGCACTATTTGCAATAGCAAGACCTGCTCCTCTACCCCTGCCCTTTGTCGAGACATCGTAGTCAAAGAGCCTTTGAACAGAAAATTTTTCCTCGAGCTCCGATTCGCTTATAACCTCGACCTTAGCACCACCTGAATCTGCCCTGACAGTTAAAACCACATTCCCTGCTGGCTTTACTGCCTCATAGGCATTAAGCACTATGTTGTAAAGCCCTTGGAAAACCATCTCGTCTTTGACTATATAGGAATCCGCCTTTTCGTCGTAGTCCTCTACAACATTGACTGCCTTTCTACTTAGTGCCTGGTCACAGAGAAGCCTTATCCTTTTAAGTATCTCCTTTAGTGTATCGCCTTCAAATGTAGAGTCCTTTATCTCGTAGAGGCTGTCAACTACCCTATTGAGCCTGTCTACCTCCTTGATGATGGTGTCAAGGTATGTCTGCAAGTGGTCTTCATTTTTAATGTCCTCCTTAATGAGCTGTGCAAACCCTTTTATAGAGGCAAGGGGGTTTCTTACCTCATGCGCAACGGTCATCGTAAGTGTGCCGATGCTTGCAAGCCTTTCTGTCTTAATCAGCTCGCGGTGCATTTCTTTTATCCTCTGTGTGTCCCTGAAGCTAAACACAGCACCTTCTATTCCTGCCTGTCCTCGGATTGGGAAGATTGTGCATTCCATCTGACGGATACCCTCTCCTGTAACTGCATTTACCTCTAATGTAATGGTTGCCTCTTTTTGCACCTGAGTTTCTTTTATGGGGAATATCTTTCTAATGTTGGTTTTCAGCACTGCCTCCTTGTCCATGCCGAGCATCTGGAGTGCCTGCCTGTTTGCAGTCGTGATTGTGCCGTCTTTCGTTGTCGTTATAATCCCGCCTGCCATGCTTTCGACTGTCGCAATATACTGGCTTAGGGATGTGGCTATGTCCCTAAACTCATGCCCCAGAGAGCCAAACTCCTCCATATCAGCCGTCTTTTCTCTAAGGAGTCTCCTTGCAGGTTTCACAAGGGAATATGCAACAACGAGCCCTGAAACAAAGGCAACCACAGAAAAGATATATGTCCATGTCTTTATCGAGTCATATACGATTATAAGATGGTCAAGACCTCCTGCCTCGGATTTAAGCAGGGGCTGAAGCTTTGCAAATACAATAAGGAATGCCCCCAGCGAAAACAGGCAAAAGAACGCAGGTAAAAGAATAAAAAGCCCAAGGTAAAACTTTTTCCTTAGGAAAAGAAACCTTACTTCTTTAAAACGCTTATCATGTCCCATATTGGAAGAAAAATCCCCAGTGCTAAGAAAAGCACTCCTATGGCAAGGAGGAATATAAGAACAGGCTCGATAGTAGTGGAAAGGTTTTTTATGGAGTATTCCACTTCTAAGTCATAGTAATCCGAGACCTTCAAGAGCATATCGTCCAATGCACCTGTTTCCTCGCCAACTGCAACCATTTGCGAGACAATCGAGGGAAAGACCCCTGTTTTTATCATTGGTGCGCTGAGCCCCTTGCCCTCTCTTACATCCTCCTTGATGATGTTAACTGCCCTTCCTATAATTACATTCCCGATTGTCCCTGACACTATGTCAAGGGCATGAAGCATCGGTATTCCGCTTCTGTAGAGTGTTGAAAAGATTCTTGCAAAACGGGACATTACACTACGCTCCACTATGGTCCCTATAATCGGAACCTTTAGCTTCAGCTTGTCCAAGTTCCACCTTCCAGGAGGTGTCTTTATGTAGCCTCTCACTAAAAGTATAGCACCTCCTATAGCTCCACCTATGAACATCCAGTAGTGGGTCAATAATTTATTCATCATGATAAGCATCCTCGTTGGAAGCGGAAGGACAGTCTTTGACTGGCTATAAAGTGCCGCAAACTTTGGCACAACGAATGTGGTTAAAAAGACAAATGCAAACAAAAGAACGGTTATTACAATCAGAGGGTATCTTATTGCTGTCTTTACCCTTGCCTTTGTAACAGCCTCATGCTCAAGAAGAAAAGAAAGCCTTTCTAAAATCTCATCGAGCACTCCTGCCTCCTCTCCTACCTTCACCATGCTTATGTAAAGCGGAGAGAATACCTTTGGGTGTCTCGAAAGTGCCTCTGAAAACGATGCTCCGCCTTCAACCTCCGTCCTTATTCGGGCTATCACTGTCTTGAGCTTTTTTGATTTTGTTTGCTCCTCTAAGGTATCGAGGCTTTTCATAAACGATATGCCTGACTTTATAAGGGTTGAAAGCTGTCTGCTAAAGATAATCATGTCTTCGGGCTTTACCGTTGCAAAGAGAGCTAAGCCTGTCTTTGCTTTTTTCTCAGGCTTTATCTCAACAGGTATGTAGCCCCTCGAGTAGAGTTCTCCTGCAACTGCCTCCATGGAGGAGCCGTGTGTAATGCCTGTTATAAGCTCGCCTGTTTTGTCCCTGACCTTGTATACGAAGGCAGGCACCTTATTCTGCCTCCTGTGTTACCCTCATTACCTCTGTAAGGGTTGTGACACCTTCTACCACCTTTAAAAGACCCTCCTGCCTCATTGTGCTGAAACCCTCCTCGATTGCCTGTGCCTTTATCTGGCTTGCAGTTGCCTTCTCGACTATAAGTCTTTTTACCCCCTCTGTAATCAAAAGCAGTTCAAACAAACCCTCCCTTCCCAAGTATCCTGTGAACCTGCATTCGTTACACCCCTTGCCCCTGTGTAGGAGCACAGTGCCTTTGATACCTATTTTCTTAAGCACCTCTTCTTCGGCAGTATAACTTTCTTTGCAATAAGGGCATATCCTTGTTATAAGTCTCTGTCCTAAAACCCCTATCAGAGAGGATGTGATAAGGAAGGGCTCAACACCCATGTCAATGAGTCGTGCAACTGCGCCCACTGCATCGTTTGTGTGAAGGGTGCTCAAGACAAGATGCCCTGTAAGGGCAGAATGCGTTGCAATCGAGGCAGTCTCTATGTCTCTGATTTCGCCAACCATTATCACATCGGGGTCCTGCCTGAGTATTGACCTCAGTCCAGAGGCAAATGTAAGTCCTGCCTTTGGGTTAACCTGCACCTGATTTATGCCCGGCAGGTCATACTCTATCGGGTCCTCTACTGTAATTATATTCCTCTCGGTAGAGCTTATATACCTCAGTGAGGAGTACATGGTCGTGGTCTTTCCACAGCCAGTAGGTCCTGTTGCAAGGATAAAGCCATAGGGCTTGCTTATGAGCTTTTCGTATGCCTGCTTCAGGCTGGATGAAAATCCGAGGTCATCTAATTTCAGTTGTGGAAGCCCTGCTGTCTTCTCGAGAAGCCTCATGACTATCTTTTCTCCATGCAGTGTCGGAAGGGTCGATGCCCTTATGTCGAATTCTCTGCCCTCTATATTGATTGGAAACCTTCCGTCCTGAGGAATCCTTTTTTCGGCAATGTCCATACCCGAAAGTATCTTAATCCTCGAAACTATCCCTGGATGTAAATGTAGAGGTGGACTCATCATCTCGTGCAGTATTCCATCAATCCTGAACCTTATGCGAAGGGAACTCTTATAAGGCTCTATATGTACATCGCTTGCCCTACCTTTTATAGCCTGTGAGATTGCACTATTAACGAGCTTTACAACCGGGGTTTCTGTTTCGAGCATTGCCTCTGCTGACATAAGAACCTTTTCCCTTTCGGGGAAAAGCACATCAGGTGCCTTCGGAGGCTCTTCCACCACCTCTCCCCTGTAATGCTTATCGAGCATCTTAAAAAGCTCCGATTCCATTACGACAACTATGTCAACAGGCATATTCGCAGTCCTTTTTATTTCATCTGCGGCAAAGACATCCAGTGGGTCAGCCATTGCAATAGTGAGTCTTTCATTTTTGATGTTAAGGGGCAAAACCTTGTGCTTTCTTGCGAGGGACTCAGGGACAATGGCTATTGCATTCGGGTCCACGACGATAGATTTCAGCTCCTTGAATGGAAGGTGAAGCTGTGAGCTTAATGCCTTTGCCAGAGCCTCCTCTGTGATAAAGCCAAGACTGACTAATGCCTCGCCAAGCCTGTTGCCGAGCCTCCTTTGCTCCTTGAGTGCCCTGTCCCGCTGTTCAGCGGTTATTAAGCCTGCCTCAACGAGCAATTCGCCTAAAAATTTCTTCTTCCGCGCCATGCATTACCTTAAAAGAGCTAAGCCCCTTTAGTGCTATAGTTAAAAATACACTAAAGTCATCAGGGCTTCTTATTGCCTGCACATTCATACCCCAGCACTGCCTCATATAGCTCAATCCTACTGCCATATTATTTAGAGTTCCTTCTTTAGAATCATACCAGAGTTTGCCATCAAGAAACAATGCCTTTGAATGTGTATAGCCAACACCAAAGGTGTGCAGAAAGACATTGCTCTGCCTCGTATAATTCTGGCCCATGGAAAAAACAGCCTTTCTCGAGACATCCACCGAGAGCTCTGAATTGGCGTAATCTAATGCGCCTTCATCGAGGTCATATGCCGCATTTGCCCTGATTCTTAGAAGCCTATCTGTATGAAGACCAATGAGAAGGCTATTTTTCCCCGAGGAATCCGAAACCTCGGATGCCTTAAAGACAAGGAACTGTCCCTTTTTATCGATGAGACGATTAATCAGGGTTATCTCAACCTCTGTTTGTGGAGGGTTAAGCTCTAATCCATCAAAAACAGGCAGAGACCTTCTATTCCTAAAGATATACCTGTATGAGATGGATGGCGTAATTGAGTGAGTAATACTGCTATACTTCTTAATGAACCTATGGTAAAGAACTGCTTTGTATTCAGCAGACTGTCTGCTTTGGCTTCTGTCTTGTTCGTCGAAGTAATACAGGGTTTCTCTTACATTTAGGGTTTGACCGAGGGTCAGGGTTTTTCCTGCTGAATGGCTAAGTCTTGCATTTAAGGAAAATCTCTGAGATGTATTGGATGGTCTCCAGAAGTTCGTAGCAGTGCCCTGAAATGAGAATTTTAAAAAATGTCCAATCCCTATGGGGTTTAGCACAAAGCCTAACTCAGGCAGTCTTTGCGAAACAGTGGACTGTCTTACGGCATCTTTGAGCTCTATCGTGTGAGTGCCCCTTAGATAGAGCCTCGAGGTTTTAACAGCCGTAGATACCTCGGTGCTGGACTCCATGAATCTCTTTGACCTGTCCTCGAGGTAAAGCCTATAAAGCCTTGGAAACTCCCTCTGGTTTATCAGGTTTAGATTAAGATAGCCCCATATGCCTTTATCAGGGATGCCACTTTCATGTGTCAGCCTTGCCTCGGTAAAGTCCTTTTTAAGCACCCTGTCCTTTAAATGATAAAGATAGAGCCTGCCTTTGATGTCCTGCCTCTCTATGTATCTATATTCTATTGCCTTTCCAAGTCCTCTTTTGGAGTATATATCTAAAAAGAATGTGGCATCCCTATTTTCCCTTATTGCCCAGAAAAACGGCTGTCTTACAAAAAAACCTTTTGATTCGGAATACCCCAGAGAAGGGAATAGAAAACCTGTTTTTCTTTCGGTAAGAATAGGTGCCCAGAGATAAGGGGTATAAATCAGAGGAATGCCTTTTATATTCAACGAGACGCTCTTTGCAATTAGCCTGTCTCCAAAGATAATATCGAGCCCTCTTGCCCTCATGCACCATGCAGGGAGTTTTGCATCGCAGGTCGTGATGGAGGCAGACCTGAGAATGTATCTTTTGCCTTTTTTCTTTTCTACCTGTTTAGCCCTGATATAATAGTTGTCTTTTTTAACGAATATCTCTGCCTTGTTGAGTATGCCTGTTTGCTCCTCGAGGTTCAGTCGGGCATTATCTGCCTTTATAGAGATTTCCTCATCCTCGTATGAGACATTGCCTTTTAAATCAGCTTCGTAGGTCTGGTTGTTATATATCATCTCATCTGCCTTAAGCAGGGTATTGTCCCTGTGAGATGTGACATTTCCAATCAGCGTGTAAGTGGAGCCCTCTATCTCGAGGATGTCGGATGTGCTCAAAAATTCCTGGGCAGAGATGCTCTCTGTCTGGGCAAAGGCAAAAAGGGTTATAATGACAAATATCCTGATGCTCACTCTCTTAGCCTCTTAAGGATGCCCATTTCTCCGATAGCCTCTTTTGCCTCGCCTATCGTATAAAAAGAGCCTGTAATCACTCCTAATGGGGTTTTTAACCTCTCTATAGCATCCTTTACCGTTCCTGCTGTTTTCGATTCATACCCTAAAGAGGCAGAGACCTGTTTGAGTTTTTCGGGAGGTGCGGCCCTTTCGTAAGGAAGAGATACAAAGATAACCTCATTGGCAAGGGGAAGAAGTGCTCTTAGAATGCCCTCGATGTCTTTGTCAGCCATAATGCCTATAATTAAGGTTATCTCTTTATCTTTTGTAAGGGGATTTTCTTTTAGTTCCTGCGAAAGTGCCTTTGCGGCATCCGGGTTGTGCGCACCATCTATGAGTATGTGCTCGTTAATAAACTCGAATCTTCCATGCCATATGAGACTGCTCATGCCCTGAATGAGTTCAGGTGAATTTTTCTTAGGCACCGCAATCTCTACTGCCTCTATGGCAAGCCCTGCGTTTTCAGCCTGATACCTGCCATGAAGTGGAATCCTCAGGTCCGTAATCGCCTGCCAATGAGAAGTATAATCCAAACATATCCCTGTCTCTGTGTGGGCTTTAAATGTTACGCTAAAGTCTCTTCCCATTATATAAAGGGGTGAGGAGTTATCACCTGCCTTTTTGGCAATGAGATTCATGACCTCCAACCCTTGAGGGCATGTAACAACAGGAGTGTTTGGCTTTATTATCCCTGCCTTTTCGCCTGCGATCTCTTCGAGTGTATCTCCTAAGAATTCCTTATGGTCACAGCCTATATGGGTTATAACAGAAACCTCTGGATTTATGACATTCGTTGCATCGAGCCTTCCACCCATGCCTGTCTCTATGACTGCCCAATCAACTGCCTTCCTTTTGAAATAAAGAAGCCCCATTGCAGTTACAAACTCAAAAAAGGTAGGCATAAATCCTTCAATCCTTTCTCTTAGCTCTTCCGTAAGAGAGACGACCTCCTCCTCTTTTATCTCGGCTTCATTTACCCTGATTCTCTCTGTAAAGCTTACAATATGGGGAGATGTAAAAAGCCCTACATTAAACCCATATGCCCTTAGAATCGAGGCTATGAGTGCGGATGTTGAGCCCTTTCCATTTGTGCCTGCAATATGAATAGACCTGAAGGAGCTATGGGGATTTCCAATGAGCGTAAGGAGTCTTATTGGATTTTCAAGTCCAAGCTTTATTCCATGATGCCTGAGACTATACAGATAAGAAACTGCATCATCATAGCCCATAGGAGAGATTTTAACATGAAAGCATTTCCAACTACCTGATTGAATTCAGGTTTGACCCATGCACAGAGGCAGAGAGCTTCACGAATTTTCTTGATGATATTTCGCTTGACTTATGCTAAAATCCTATTGAGGAAATTATGGAAAAGAAAAAGCTTGAGGAAAAAACAGTTGCCGAGCTGAAGGCAATCGCAAAAAAGGCAGGGATTACACTTAAAGCAGGCGCAAGAAAAGCTGAGCTCATAAGTGAGATTATTAAGTCATCGAAAAAGAAACCAAAGGCAATCAAAGCAAAAAAGCCTTTGCCAAAGGTAAAGCCTATTAAGCCTAAAAAAGTAGTAAAGCCCAAGAAGGCTGTTAAGCAAAAGGTCAAAGAAAAACCTGTAAAAGTCAGAGGAAAACCACTGCCCCCTAAAGGAGAAATCAAAAGGGAGGTAATAAAGCCTATAAAGCCCGCACCTAAAGAGACGGCTATGATGGTATTTCCTGCTTTGCCGATAAGAGATTTTTCCACTGAGTACAGCATGGACACAGTCATAGCCCTTACGCTTGAGCCAAGAAAGGTTTTCATATACTGGGAGGTGACTGAAAATACCTTCAAGAAGCTCGATGGCGAGCTGGTTTTAAGGGTTTATGATGTAACCGGTATCGCTACACCTGCCGATGCAATTAGCTATTTTGACATCAGCATACAGAGGATTGGCAGTGTTTACATAGAGGTTATGCCTGAAAGGGAATTCATCATGGAGACAGGCATTTTCAAGAAGAAAGTCTTTAGCAGGATTTCAAGGTCAAACAGGGTATCCACTCCATTGGCCATGCCCTTTAAAAAGGGACCGCCGCCAGCCCTGCCTGAAAAGTATTATGAAGTTGTAGGAGGAGGATTAGGGTCTTAGGAAAGTAGTTCCGAGATTCTTGCGAACTCCTCTATGCTTAATGTCTCGGGCCTTCTCTCTGGGGTAATACCTGCCTTAGTAAGTATATTTTTAATATCAGGAGATATTGTCTTTAGGGCATTGGAAAGGGTCTTTCTTCTTTGGGAAAATGCAGTTTTTACGAGCCTGAAAAAAACATTTTCGTCTTTTACGTTGACACTTGGTCTTTCATAAACAGAGATATGAAGGCATGCCGAATCCACCTTTGGCACAGGTCTGAATGCTCCGCGAGGTATGAGAAATTTAAGCTCAGGCTTTCCGTAATACTGAATCATAATAGAAAGCACTCCGTAGGCTTTTCCTCCCGGCTTTGCCACAACCCTTTGAGCGACCTCCTTTTGCACAGTAAGGGTCATGGATATGAGGTTTTTCCTTTGTTCGAGGAGCTTAAATATAATTGGGGTTGTTATGTGATAAGGGATATTTGCAACTACCTTGAACCTTCTCGTTGTCTCATAGGGGTATTTAAGGGCATTACCTAATATGAGCCTTATATTTTTCCTGTCATCGAGCCTCTCCTTTAAGTCAGAATAGAGTTCTCTGTCAAGCTCTATTGCAATGACCTCTTTTGCCTTTTCGGAAAGCATCATGGTGAGCCTGCCTGTGCCGGGTCCTATCTCTATAACAGTGTCTTCCGAAGAAACACTGGCAACCCGTATGAGTCTTCTTAATATCGATGGGTCATAAAGGAAGTTCTGACTCAGATATTTTTTCAAGAAAACTTCCGCACCCTTATAGAGTTTGCATGGGCCTGAAGTCCCTCTGCATCTGCAAGTGTCTCAACCGTCTTTGAAAGCCTCATAAAGCCTTGCTTTGAAAACTCAATGAGGCTTGAGCGCTTTATGAAGTCATACACTCCAAGTGGCGAGAAGAACCTTGATGTGCCTCCTGTTGGAAGTGTGTGATTAGGTCCTGCCGAATAATCGCCCATTGGCTCAGGGCTCCACTGACCAATGAATATGGCACCTGCGTTTTTTATCAGAGGGAGAAGCCTTCTTGGATTTTGGGTCATAATCTCAAGGTGCTCGACTGCTATAGAGTTTGAAATCTCCACTGCCTCTTTTATATCCTTTATCACTATGATTGCACCGTATCTTTTAATGGAGCATGAGGCTATTGCCTTTCTACTCAATGTCTTTATCTGTTTTTTTAGCTCTCCAGTAACCTTTTGTGCAAGAGTTTCTGAGTCTGTTATAAGGATTGAACTTGCAAGCTCGTCATGCTCTGCCTGACTGAGAAGGTCTCCTGCTACAAAGGCAGGGTTTGCCGAGGAGTCTGCTATTATGAGAATCTCGCTTGGTCCTGCTATCATATCTATGTCAACCTCTCCAAAGACCAGTCTCTTGGCAGTTGCCACATAGATGTTTCCCGGACCCACAACCTTGTCAACCTTTTTAATGCTTTTCGTTCCATATGCCAATGCACCGATTGCCTGTGCTCCGCCAATAGAGTAAACCTCCTTTATACCGAGCATATTTATGGCAGACATCACATATGGATTGACTTCACCATTTGGTGTTGGAAGACATAGGACTATTTCAGGCACACCTGCCACCTGAGCAGGTATGACATTCATAAGCACAGTGCTTGGATACGATGCCTTCCCCCCAGGCACATAAACACCCACCCTCTCAATCGGTCTTATAATCTGTCCCAGCTCTATCCCGTCTTCTTTAAATGACCATGAGGTCTCGACCTGTCTTCTGTGAAACTCCCTGATTCTTTTTATGGATGCATCTAAAGCCCTAAGGAAATCCTTATCCGCAAGCCTTGCATACCTTTTAATATCCTCTAAAGGTATTCTCAGTGACCGAGGGGTATAGCCATCAAATTTCCTTGTGAAGTCAACTACAGCCCTGTCACCCTTTTTCCTTACCTCATGGAGAATAGCTCTTACGGTTTTCGCTATTGCAGGGCTTACGCCCAATGCCCTGCTTTGAAGCGTGCCAATAAAGGACTTTATCTCCCTGTCAGATGTAATTACCTTCATAAAAGGAATTTTAACCTTTACTATGCTTGTTATTCAAGGCACAAGAATAAGACATCTCTATTTTGGCTTGACAGGGGGAATTTTGAAGTGTTCTGCCAAAATGATAATGTCCTAAATGACATTCGTTTCCATCTCCTTTTTTTATATGTTCATTCTTTAATTGCAAATTCATCTGTTTTCTCTTTTAATTCAATAGCTTTATCATCCTTTTGGGTGTTCAAGCGTTCATTCTCCTTTTTCCCTTCCTAAGTTTAGTTTATAGGGAGGGGGGGTATCCTCATAACCCCTTGATTTTAAATGATTCCCATGTTGATTAAGTTGATATTTATCAACCTACCCCCTTTTTCCATACTCATCCCTTCTACAAACCATAGTTAAAATAATAACACTTCCAAAACCCTTTTGTCAAGCAAAAAATGAACTATGGTTTTCTTTTCCCCTCTCCCCTTTGCGAGAGAGGGAGAGGGTGAGGGGTCATTCTGAACCCCACTTGTCATTCTGAATTCATTTCAGAATCTCAGTTTGTCATTCCCCGATTTTCACAGTAGCCGCAGGCTTTAGCCTGCGATATGCCCTGTCGCACTGAGAAATTCCTTGACAGGAAAAAGATGTCTGATTAAGATAATGGCAAAGGAGTTATTCTTTATGAGTCGGTGACAGAAAAAGCGCCGAGATGATTTTAAAGACTATAAAGTCTTATTCTGACAATCCGTCGGGCAAATACGATGTTAAAAGAAACACTGGAGGTAAACCATGAAGGTCAGATACGACAAGAAGGTTGATGCAGCATACATTCAAATGTCATCAAAAAAACCTGATGGCGCTGTGGAAATAGCAGAAGGAGTTATTCTCCACACTACGAAAAGTAATGAGATTGTTGCGATAGAGATACTTAATGCAGCAAAGAAGATCCCGATAAAGTCCCTTTACAAACTTGAGCTTTCCGCAGCCGCTTAGGGAAGGTCTTTTACTTAGAGCAGAAATTCCCTTGACAGCAAAGACATGCCTGCTTAATATACTCTCTATGAGCCTAAAGTCTCTCATTGTCATGGTCTGCCTTTTATTTTATGTGTTTGCCACCCCTGTATCTGCCGGCAATGTCACCTTTATAAAGGAATACACATATCAGGCAAGCGAGCTTGACAGCAAGGTCTCAAGCAGGGCAATAGCACTTGAGCAGGTAAAAAGGCTTTTACTTGAAGAGTTAGGTGTATATCTTATAACCGAGACAGAGGTCAAAGACTTCCAATTAACCAAAGACCAGATTACCATTCTTTCAGCAGGCATAGTCAGTGCAGAGGTAATTGATGAGAAATGGGATGGTGTTACTTATTATCTCAAGGCTAAGATTTCAGCAGACCCCTCTGAGGTTGCTAAGTCTATTAATGCCCTAAAAGAAGATAGGCAGAAATCCAAGGAGCTTGAGGAGTCAAAGAGAAAAGCAGAACAGGCATTAAGAGAAATTGAGAAACTGAAAAAGGAGATTTCTGAACTGAAGGATAAAACTAAAAAACAGGAGGAATATACTGTCTCTGTTAAGAAATTAAGTGCCACAGACTATTTTGATAAAGGCTATGCCTTAGCCGAATCAGGCAATTATAAAGAAGCCATATCTGCCTATAGCAAGGCAATTGAACTAAACCCTGAACTTACTGATGCTTATAACAATCGGGGGATTGCTTATAAAAACTTAGGCGATTATCAGAGAGCTATTAATGAGTATAACAAGGCAATTGAGCTAAACCCTGAATTTGCAGAGGCTTATTACAATCGGGGGCCTGCTTATAATAGGTTAGGCGATTATCAGAGGGCAATTGCCGACTTAAAAACATCTGCAAGATTAGGTTTTAAGCCTGCTCAGGACTTTTTAAGGTCACAGGGAATTGACTGGTGATATATACCTCTGCCTTCGGCTGTGATACCGTCTTACTTCCTCATCAAAGCTCTCCGACAAACAAATAGGGACAGGTGTTCTAACTCCCCCTCCACTACCTTTTAAACCTTCTCAAAAGGCATCATAAATTTATATTGTATTGGCTTTTCTGAAAAACCCTCTCCATCCCCCAATAGCCCCCTTTAGAAAATTTCAGTGTAATGAAGGAGGCTAAAGGGTTAAAAATTTTAGCGTGTTCGATGCCGATTAATCGGCAGAGTTTGCTAAAATTTACCTGAAGCCGACTGAATGAAGCGTGGTCAGAGACCGAAATTTTCATGGGTGCGATTCTTTTGGTTACTTTTCTTGGGCATGAAGAAAAGCAACTGGGGTTTGGGGTGAAACCCCAAATTAACAAGAATAGGACATCTCTATTTTGGCTTGACAGGGGGGAATTTTGAAGTTGACATATTTTTTTCTTTTTGTTACTATGCATAGGCTTTTTTTTTAAAAAGCCGCCATTTCTCTTCGGAGGTATCTTAAATGAGTCTTGCAACCTTCAAAGGGGGCATTCATCCGCCTGACAAAAAAAAGCTTTCAGCAGAGAGTCCCATACAGCCTACCAAGCCACCACAAAGGGTAGTGATTCCTTTAAGCCAGCACACAGGCGCTCCGGCAAAGCCTATCGTCTCCATAGGTCAGGAGGTCAAAAAGGGTGAGGTTATCGGAAACCCCGAGGGCTTTGTATCAGCCACTGTTCATTCCTCTGTCTCGGGAAAGGTAATTGGCATAGGAGAGTTTCCAAATGCTATGGGAAGAATGGTCAATTCTATAGTTATTGAAAACGACGGTCATGAGACATGGGTTGAGCTTAAGGAAGAGCCGGGGTATGCTCAGCTTTCAGTAGATGCAATAAGGGAAAAGGTTAGAGGAGGAGGCATTGTTGGACTTGGAGGTGCGGCATTCCCTACATCGGTTAAGCTCTCTCCGCCAAAGGAAAAGCCCATAGACACTGTCATATTAAACGGTGCCGAGTGCGAGCCATATCTTACTGCCGACTATAGGCTGATGCTCGAGATGCCCTCTGAGATCGTAGAGGGCTTGAGGATCCTAATGAAGGCATTGGGTGTCAATAAAGGCTTTATTGGAATAGAAAACAACAAGCCCGATGCAGTTAAAAAGATGAAGGAGGCATCTACACCGTATGGAAACATAGATGTCTGTGCCTTAGAGGTGAAATACCCACAAGGTGCTGAAAAGATGCTCATAAAGGCACTTACAGACAGGGAGGTACCCCCTCGGGGGCTTCCAATGGACGTAAGCGTTCTTGTTCAGAATGTTGGCACTGCGTTTTCTATTTATGAGGCAGTAAGGTTTGGAAAGCCTTTGATAGAAAGGGTTGTCACTGTCACAGGAGAAGGAATAAAGGAGCCAAAGAACCTTATGGTCAAGGTGGGAACAATGGTCTCTCACCTGATAGAGGAATGCGGTGGCTTTAAAAACGGCTCCTCGAAGGTAGTGGCAGGAGGACCTATGATGGGCTTTGCCCTTTATAACCTCGATGTACCTGTCACAAAAGGCACATCAGGAATACTCGTTATGACCGAAAAAGAGGTTATCCATGTAGATGTCTACAAGCCCTGCATAAGGTGCGGAAGATGCGTTGACATATGCCCAATGGGCCTTATGCCCTCGATGCTGAGTGTGCTTTCAGAGGCAGGACATTATGAGGAGACAAAGGATTATAATCTCTGGGACTGTTTTGAGTGTGGCTCATGTGCCTATGTTTGCCCTTCAAACAGGCCAATTGTGCAGTTTGTAAGATTAGCAAAATCAATGACAAAACCATAAGGAGGCATTACTGAGCGTCCTTGAAAAGATAAAATTTCTGAAAATGCTGAAGGGTCAAAACAAGACACATCATTATAAAGAGGTGTTTATCATTATAAAAAGGTATTTATTCCTTACATTTATGCTTTCTGTCCTTATGACACCAAACTTACTTTTTGCAGAAGAGCTTTTAAATACCTGTAATTCCAATCCTTCATCTCAATTTTTAGTAGCATCCTCAGGAGGAGGAAGTAATACCTGTTCTTTATCCATCTCAGGTCCTGATGGGGTTACAAAATCAGGAACTTATCAATATAGCATTGCTAATGCAGTTGGCGATATAATGTGGTGTGTGGAAGGTTCAGGTGTGTCCATAGATGCAAATGGACTTGTTAGTCTAAGTAGTTCTGCCTGTGGTGCATTCTCTGTGAGTGCAACTGACTCTTGCGGAGAGGTGAAGAAGGATGTGAGGATTACGGATGGAGGGAAGTGGGTA